>JAEXFF010000029.1 GCA_023400335.1 Bacteroidota bacterium | reverse complement strand
ATTATACACAGGCAGGTTATACTGCCTTTATGTACGATGGAGAAGGTAAGATTATCAATTCGTCTGAAAATATGAAATGGTCCTGTGAAATTGGCGGAAAACAGATTGAGGATGCCGTGCGTAATCCCATGCAGTTTTATTACCAGGTTTCTTATACGTTAACCGACTGGCTTCAGACCCCTGACGATAATTTGTGGGGAAATCCGTATGCCGATGGAAAAATATATATTTTTGATACCTATAAAGCGACTGAAATCAGTACCGGAGAAGGTGTAAAGACGATTTACGATCCCTGTCCTGTAGGTTATAAAGTTGCTCCGGGAAAATACTGGTGCGAAGCCGCATTGGTTTATCAAAAACTTTTCTCATCTCCGCTGTTGGCTCCGAATACGGCTTATTACGGTTATGTATATACCGCTGCCGATGGAGCAAAAGATTGGTATCCGTTGGCAGGACGCCGTCAGAATAACTCTTCCAGTTGCGGGAAACTTTATGGCGTAAGTACTACAGGATTTATGTGGGGCTCTTCGCCTGCGGCCAATCCGGTTGAAGCAGCAGAAGGGAAAAAGCATCAGGCAACTGCCATTTCTGCATCGCAATCCTCTTGGAATCCGGCTTCAGCAGCAGCACGTTCAAGCGGTATGCCCGTACGCTGTGTAAAAGAATAAACATTTTAGAGTGACAAGGGGACGGTTCTCTTGTCACTCTTTTTACAGAACATATTCTTTTCAGCTATATTTCAATCGTTTAGAAATCAATTGTGACCAGAGCATTGTCCCTTTTTTCGTATATCCTCTTTGGACTTACTTTGAGTAACCAGGTATACACCGGTGAATACCAGAGCTGCAGCAACCGGTTTGTCCCAACTGAAAATATCTTGTCCGATTACAATAGCAATAGTGGAAGCAATCAGAGGTTGGGCATTGTTGTACATACTGACAGTTGTCGGCCGTATACGTTTTAAAGCCATGGGTACCAGAAAATAAGCTAATCCGGTTGCGATCAGCACGATATAGCTGAGACGTCCTAAAACACTTATCGGGGCAGTTCCGGAGAATGCTTTGGCCATCCCTAAGTCTTGCCATCCTAAGGGAAGTGAAAACAAGGCTGAAAATAGAAACATCCATTTCATTAAAGTAATGGGGGTGTAACGCAGGGAAACAGAGCGAGTAATGATCAGGTAAATACCGTAAGTAATGATATTTACAATACTCAATAAGTTCCCCAGCATTTCGTTGGGTCCCTTGATTGCACCGGAAGAATGAAAAATAAGAAGCAGGGCGCCGGCTACTCCGGCAGTTACTCCGGCAGCTTTCTTCAGGGTTATCGGTTCTTTTAACCAGATAGCAGCCATCAGCATAACGACGACGGGAGTCATAGCTGCAATTAATGAAATGTTCACAGGAGAAGTGTATTTTAAAGCTGTGGCAAAAGAAAGCTGGGCACCTACGAGTCCGAACAAAGCGCCGAATAAAATAGTCACTAAATCCTTACCACAAACTTTTTCTTTGGGGAAAAAAGAGGCAATGGTCCAAAATATCAAGGTAGCAAAAGACATCCGCAAAGCCGTAAGAGCTGTAGGAGAAATCCATTCCGGAACGATCGTTTTAGCAATTGGGGTATTGAGCCCGAAAATAAGATTCGTAAAGAGGATAGCAATATGTCCTTCCCATTTTTCCTTAGTCATAAAATCGTATTTAGAACGGGATTCCGTACCTGACAAAAGTACAACTAATTGTATTGAAAAGAAAGAAACAATATAAAATCCCCTCTCTTTCCGTTAACGGAAAAAATAATGTTAGAATAAATATTCCATTTTACGAATGTTCGGATGTTTTATTGTAAAAATAAAAAAACAATTGTAACATTGCAACGCCTTAACCGTTTTAACAATAAAATTGATTTATGAAAAAGAGAAGACTGGGTCTGTTACCGCGTATTATCATTGCCATAGCTGCCGGAATCGTTTGTGGTTTATTTTTCCCGGACGGATTGGTTCGGATTTTTATAACGATTAATACCTTATTCGGAAACTTTTTAGGTTTTATTATTCCTTTATTGATTTTGGGACTGGTTGCACCCGGTATTGCTGATTTGGGAAAGGGTGCGGGACGGCTTTTATTGATTACGGCTTTATTGGCGTATTGTTTCACATTGTTTTCTGGTTTCTTCACTTATTTTACTTGCGATCTTGCCTATCCCTGGTTATTGGATACAACGGAGACAATTACTCCTTTAGGCGAGGAAGTAAAAGATCTTACACCTTATTTTACGATAGAGATGCCTCCTTTAATGGGAGTAATGACTTCTTTAATTCTGGCGTTTACCCTGGGTTTAGGGATGTCTGTTATTACCGGGGATAAATTAAAAGGGATGATGGAAGATTTTAAAGATATTATCAATGCTGTTATTGTTTCGGTGATTATACCTCTCTTGCCTTTGTATATTTTCGGTATCTTTTTGAATATGACGAATTCCGGGCAAGTAGCGGGGGTGATGGGGGTTTTTGTAAAAATCATTCTGGTCATTTTTGTGATGACGGTAGTTCTGCTTTTTCTTCAATTTTTTATAGCCGGTTTGGTCGGAAAAGCAAATCCTTTTCATTTATTCAAAAATATGTTGCCTGCGTATATGACTGCTTTGGGTACTCAGTCATCTGCAGCTACAATTCCGGTAACTTTGGAACAAACCATTAAAAACGGGGTGCGTCCTGAGCTGGCAGGTTTTGTCATTCCACTCTGTGCTACGATCCATTTGTCGGGAAGTACGATGAAGATTGTCGCCTGTGCTATGGCCATTATGCTGATGTCGGGGATGGAAATACATTTTGCCCAATTTGCAGGTTTTATCATGATGTTGGGGATTGCAATGGTTGCAGCTCCTGGTGTGCCGGGAGGAGCGATTATGGCTGCTTTGGGTTTGTTACAGTCCATGTTGGGTTTTGATGAGACAGCGCAGGGATTAATGATTGCTCTTTATATTGCAATGGATAGTTTTGGTACAGCTACCAATGTGACAGGAGACGGTGCAATAGCAGTGATCATAAATCGCATATATAAAGGGAAAGAAAGTTGATTTCCGTCTTGATTGAGACCGATATAAAAAAAGCCGTCTTCTGTAGACGGCTTCTTTCCAGAAAAAATTTATGAGAAAATTTATGCTTCTTATAAGTTCGGTTTTTCAGTTACGACCTGTCCGTCGAAAAGATTGATAATCCGGTGCGTAAAAGAAGCATCGTGCTGGGAGTGAGTTACCATTACAATGGTTGTCCCTTCCTTATTTAATTCAGTTAGTAAGTTCATTACTTGTATACCATTTTTAGAGTCCAGGTTACCAGTAGGTTCGTCGGCAAGGATTAGTTTCGGACCGGCTACTACAGCCCGGGCTATTGCTACACGTTGCTGTTGTCCGCCGGAAAGTTGCTGTGGAAAATGCTTGGCCCGGTGGCTGATTTGCATCCGTTCAAGCATCCGGTTGACTTTCTCTTTTCTTTCAGATGCCTTCATTTTCAGATAAATTAGAGGCAATTCAATATTTTCGTATACATTTAATTCGTCAATCAAATTGAAACTTTGGAATACAAAACCGATATTCCCCTTCCGAACCATAGTACGTTGCCTTTCTTTTAAGGCTCCTACTTCTCTGCCATCAAAGTAGTATTTTCCAGAAGTCGGATTATCCAATAAACCGACAATATTCAACAGAGTAGATTTACCACAACCTGAAGGCCCCATGATTGCTACAAATTCTCCTTCTTTAATGTGAAGTGATACATTATTTAAAGCTGTTGTTTCAACTTCTTCCGTCCGGAAAACTTTATTCAGATTTTCAATTTTTATCATATATTTCTTTTTTAATTCATTTTTCATCTTCTCGCTAAAACTATAGCTATTTTTGTGCCAAAAACATAAAATATTGATATATAATATTATAAATAAAAACTGAAAGGATCAGTATGTAAAAAAAATGGACACCTTCTGTCTTGTTTTTTTACACTTATTTATATCGTTTACTTTTGGGGAATAGCAGATAAAAAGACAACACAAAAGAAAGAAAAAATTATTTGAAACTATTTTTACTATATTCTAAAAGTTTATTTATTTTGCATACCGAAAAGTATAAAGATGACAGCTCCTAAAGATATAATAGTAAATAAGGCTTTTTTCCAGTTTTTAAATAAAGGTTATAAAGCTTGTACCCTTAAAGATTTAGAACGGGTCACAGGTTTGACGAAGGGGGCTTTTTACTATTACTTCAAAAATAAAGAAGAAATCCTCAAAGAAGGATTGGCACGTTATGCTACAGTAATTGAAGATATTGAAGAAAAAAAATTCCGGGGAATCCATTCTTTAAAAGAATACATAGAAGTTATATTGCAGGAAAAGGAAAGACGGGCAGAGCGTTTGAGAGAATTGTTTGGTACATTTATTATTGAAGAATTTTATTTTCAGCTTGTTTTGGAAGTTGAATATTTATTTCCGGAATACCGCTGGAAAATAGATGCCCTGTTAAAAAACCGTTTATCCCGTTGGGAAGAAATCATTTTGAAAGCTAAGCAAGAGGGCGAAATCTGTGAATCATTGGATACTTCTGTACTGGCCCGGAATTTGATGTCAGTTCCCATGAGTATGGTGAATATCGAATTGCTGAGCGCTGATTTGAAATATGCTTTTTCAGATATGCGTATACAGTTTGAGCAATATTATATGTTGATAAAGAAATAATGGCAAATACCAGAATTCTGATAATAGAAAAGGCTTTTTTGCTGTTTTTAAAAAAAGGTTTTAAAGCAGTAAAGTTAAGTGATATTGAGAGAGCAGCCGGTATTACGAAAGGAACTTTTTATTATCATTTTACGAGCAAAGAGGAAGTTTTGAAGGAAGGTTTAATCCGTTATTATGATATGATAGATAAACAGCGGTCGATGGAATTCAATAGTATAACTACTTTGAGGGAATATGTTGATTTAACCATCCGGAAAATGTCTGGTATTCATAATTATACGGCAAAATCGTTCACTAGCGAGATTCCTGAAGTATTATCGCTTTCTTTATTGGTAGAGGTTATTGCTTTATTTCCCGAACTGAAAAAAGTGACAATTGTTTCCAAAATGCAGAGATTGTCAAAATTAGAGCAGTTGATTCTGGAAGCTAAGAAAAGAGGGGAATTACGTAACGATGCAGATACGTCGGTTTTGGCTAAGAATATACTTAATATCAGTGCGGGTATGGTAAATTATTTGGTAATGCATCAGGATGTTTCCTATGCACTTTCTGTTATGCGGTCCCAATATGAGCAATTGTATTCATTGGTTTCTGTCAATTCATTTTAATTGCTGTTTACATACCGGAAAGTATAAAATAGAAGCTGACAATGGAAAAGAAATAACTGTAAATAAATTATTACGTAGAATTTGTTGATTTAATGGGTGAAAGGATGAGAGCTATTTTGATAATTTGGGTTTTATCAAGGTTTCATTTTAAAGTTTATTTGAAAAGTTTGTTTTCTATCTGTTATACAGGCTTTACTCACATTTATGATATAAAGTTTTTCTTTAAGGAGAAAAATGGATTGTTGATTTAAACTCTGAGAAGATGATTAGAGTATTTATCTGTATGGTTTTATGGTTAACCGGTTTGAGTTTAAAGGCTCAATCCGGATTGAGTTTACAGGATTGCAGGAATCTGGCTGTAGAGAATAATAAGAAATTGAAAATAGCCGATGAGGAAATTCAGTCGGGTTTGGCACAGAAGGAAGAAGCTTTTACGAAATATCTTCCGGGAATAGACGCTGCAGGGATATATATGCGAAATCAGAAGAAAATGAATTTGCTGGAACACGATGCTTATTTGCCGGTCGGAGCCATTCAAGCGGACGGGAGTTGGAGACCCCGGCCGGATCAGGTACAGATAATAAATGGACAGGCAGTACCTAAAGATTATGCATTGTTGCCGAAAGAGGCGATGTCGGTGGATGACCGGAATACGGCAATATTGCAGTTGGGATTGACGCAGCCTGTTTATATGGGAGGTAAAATAAGGGCATACAATCGTCTGGCCGGGCTTTCGTTAGAATTGGCTTATAGTAAACGCGAACTGGAACTTCAGAATGTAATAGAATTATCCGATGAGGCATATTGGCAAGTGGTTTCGCTGATAAATCGTAAAAAACTGGCTGAAAAATATGTAGAGACGCTGAAAAAATTTGAGCGTGACATTGATTTGATGTATAAGACTGGATTGTCTACTAAAGCGGATGTACTTTCTGTGAAGGTAAAATTGAATGAAGCTGAAATGCAGCAATTGCGGGTCGAAGACGGGCTGAGTCTTGCCCGTATGCATTTGAATCAAGTATGTGGTTTGAGTACCGATACCATTTTTCCTTTAAAGGACGAAAATATCGTAATAAATAAGGTGCAGGGTTTTGAACAGCTATCTTTAGAACAAATCTATGCAAAACGTCCGGAAGTAGTTGGATTGGAACTTGCAACCCGAATTTATAAAAAAAAGGAAAAAATAGCTCTTGCTGAGTATTTACCTACAGTGGCTTTAACTGCGAATTATCTGACGATGACCCCTTCCTTTTTCAATGGGATTAGTACGAAGTTCGACGGGATGTGGAGTGTAGGGGTTGGAGTAAAAGCTCCTCTCTTTCATTGGGGAGCTTCCCGGAAAAGTCTGAGAAATGCCCGGGCCCAGACCGGAATGGCTGAATACCGCTTACAGGAAGTAAAAGAACAAATTGAATTACAAGTCAGACAGTCGGAATTTAAAATCAAAGAAGTAGCTAAAAAATTGGAAATGGCCGGAACTAATCTGGAAAAGGCGAATGAAAACTTGAAACTGGCCAATCTCGGTTTTCAGGAAGGGACCATTCCGGTATCTAATGTGCTGGAAGCTCAGTCTGCTTGGCTGTCAGCACATTCAGAGCTTATAGATTCCCGTATAGAAATGAAATTGTGTGAAGTTTATTTACAAAAAGCTTATGGTATACTGGGACAAGAGAATTAATGCATAATATTAGATTCAAATAGCATGGAAAAGAAGGAAAAAAATAAACTAATTGTTTTTCTCGGGCTTATCGGCCTTGTACTGTTAGTCGTGATCTTTGCGTTTATTTTTTGGAACCCGTTGCCGGAAATTATTCAGGGGGAAGCAGAGGCAACGGAAGTGAGGATTTCGGGGAAGGTACCCGGACGTATTGAGGAGTTCAGGGCAAATGAAGGGGACCGGGTACGAAAAGGAGATACCTTGGTTATTTTGGATAGTCCGGAAGTCCTGGCTAAATTTGAGCAGGCGATGGCAGCTGAAAAAGCTGCACAGGCAATGAATGAGAAAGTCGGCAAGGGGTCGCGCTCCGAACAATTGTCAATGGCTTATCAGAATTGGCAAAAGGCATTGGCTGCTCTTGAAATTGCCCGGAAATCGTATGAAAGGATACAATCCTTATTTGAAAATGAAGTTGTTTCTGCACAAAAACGGGACGAAGCTGAAGCAAATTATAAAGCTATGCAGGCAACTGAAAAGGCTGCTCATGCTCAATATGAAATGGCAAAAAACGGGGCTCAGCGGGAAGATAAGCTGGCTGCTGAAGCTCAGGTAAACCGGGCGCGCGGTGCGGTCGCTGAAGTTGAATCTTATATAAATGAAACTTTTCTATTGTCTCCTATCGATGGGGAAATTTCCGAACGTTATCCGAAGGTCGGGGAATTGGTGGGGACCGGAGCCCCTATTATGGACGTCATGGATCTGGATGATATGTGGGTAACTTTTAATATACGGGAAGATTTATTAGGAGATATCCGTATCGGAGAGACCTTTACAGCTGTAATTCCTGCTTTGGATAAACGGGAGATCACTTTAAAGGTCACTTATATGAAGGACCGGGGAAGTTATGCTGCATGGAGAGCTACCAAGACGACTGGACAGTTTGATGCTAAGACGTTTGAAGTTAAAGCAGTTCCCACAGAAAAAGTCGAAGGTCTACGCCCCGGCATGAGTGTTTTGAAGAAGAGATAAGGTATAAAATCTGACAGAGAACAGGATCTTTAAAGAATATACAAGCTGTTCTCTGAAAATAACCAGAAATTGAAAATGGGATTGATAAGCGTAATGAAACGGGAAATAAGGCAGTTGGCTTTCCGCCGCATTTACCTCTTTATGATTGTAATTGCTCCGGTGTTGTGCTTTCTCTTTTTTGCCGATTTATTCAAAGGGGGCGTGCCTGTCAATTTGCCTGTAGCTGTGGTGGACATGGATAATACCGCCGTCTCCCGTTCTTTAGCGCGCTCTTTAAATGCTTTCGGGCAAACGGAAATTGTCATGAAAACGGATAATTTTACAGCAGCCCGGAAAGCTATGCAGGAAGGAAAAATTTACGGTATATTCTTTATTCCGGAACATTTTCGCCGGGACGCTTCTTCTGGAAAGGAACCGGTACTTTCTTTCTATACAAATGATTCTTATATTTTGCCGGGTTCCCTGATTTACAAGGATATGCGTTTACAGGCGGCTTTGGCTAACGGGGCTGTACAGCGGGCTTTGCTGCAGGCCAAAGGAACCACAGAACCTCAACTTTCTGCCCGCTTAAATCCGGTGGCTGTGGACGTACATCCCTTGAATAATCCCTGGCTGAGTTACGCTATTTATTTATCCAATATTCTGATGCCTGCTTTTGTCAGTATGTTTGCCATGTTTACTCTGGCATTCAGTATAGGAGAAGAATTAAAAAAAGGAACCGCCCGCGAATGGCTGGAACTTAGCCGGAATTCTATACGAATCGCTATTGCCGGGAAATGGATACCTCAACTGATCTTGTTTTTGATAACCGGTACTTTTTGCCTGGTATTACTGTACCGTTTTTTACATTTCCCTTTAAACAGTGGCTTTTTCCCTATGTTTTTAGCTATGTTTTTATTGATTGCTGCTTCTCAGGGATTTGCATTGTTGATGGTGGGTTTGTATCCTCGTAACCGGTTGGCGCTGAGTAGCTGCGCTCTTTGGGCCGTGCTTTCTTTTTCGATCAGTGGGTTTACTTTTCCGGTACGTTCTATGCCTGAGCCTATGCAATGGTTTGCTAATCTTTTCCCTATGCGGCATTATTTTTTGCTCTATGTAGACCAGGCTTTAAACGGTATACCAATGATTTATTCCGTACAGTCTTATCTGGCTTTGGGAATATTTATCCTATTGCCGGTTTTGGTGTTATCTCCTTTGAAAAACCAGCTCATGCGGAATGTGTATTTATCCTGAAAATAGGAAGAAGATAAGGGAAGGATAGAAAGATGAAAAAAATAATTTATAATATCTGGTACATTTGCAGAAAGGAGATGAAAGCTATCGCCGGAGATAGTGCTGTGCTTACTTTTTTCGTCGCTCTCCCTTTGTTTTATCCGGTTTTATATACTTATATTTATAGTAATGAAACCGTATTTGAAGTGCCTGTGGCTGTCATAGATCAGGATAATTCTTATGAAAGCCGGGAATTTATCCGGGCATGGGATGCATCTTCAGGGGTGGCTGTCGTTGCCCGTTGTGCGGATAGGGAAGAAGCGCGTCGGCTATTATGGAAAAAAGAGATATACGGAATATTGGAAATACCGGCTGATTTTAGTCATTTGCCGGTGAAAGGAGAACAGGCTCATGTCTCCCTTTACACGGATATGGGAGGCTTATTAAATTATAAAGCTTTGCTGCAGTCAGCCAGCAATGTTGCTGTAGGGATGGGAAGACTTGTCCAGGTAGAAGGTTTGCCTTATGCTTCTCCGAAACAACAGGAGCTGACAGTTGCACCTGTAAAAATGGCTGAGGTAAAGTTATTTAATCCTCAAAGCGGATATGCAACTTTTATTATTCCTGCGATTTTAATACTGGTCATACAACAGTCTTTACTCCTGGGCGTGGGTACTTTGACCGGAACAGCGCGGGATCGCAGCCGTTTGCATGCTTTGTTGCCTTTCAATTCTCATTATAAACATCCCTTTCCGGTAGTAGTAGGAAAGGCGTTGGCTTATTTACCTATTTACGTATTTGTTGCGATTTGGATTTTTGTCGTAGTACCCGGAATGTTTAATCTGACGCGTATTGGTGAGAAATGGGACTTTTTTCTGTTTATATTGCCCTTTTTACTGGCTTGTATTTTCTTTGCGATAACCCTTTCGTTTTTATGCAGGGAAAGGGAAACTCCCTTTTTGATTTTTGTATTTACTTCTGTCCCTTTGATGTTTATATCGGGAATTTCCTGGCCTGCTGCTTCTATACCAGACTATTGGGTCATTTTTTCAAAGATTTTTCCTTCCACTTATGGTATAGAAGGGTATGTAAAAATTAATAGCCTGGGAGCTACTTTCGGAGAAGTAAGACAGGAATTTAATAGTTTGTGGATATTAACTGTTTTTTATTTTCTTTTGGCATATTTATTGTATTATCGGGAAATAAGTATTTTAAAGTTGCGGAGCTTGAAAATCAGATAAATAATTAAAGGAGAACGAACGTTTTCAGGTGTGTAATCAAATGTTTTCCGGTAGGTGATTTTTCCTTCGTTTCTGGTTTAAAAGTTTTAAGGTTTCCGGATGTTGGAGCTTTGAGCTATAGAATATAAAAGGTGTGTATATGAAACGTAATTTTATTTTTTTTCTTTTGGGGATGTTCCTGCTTTGCATGGCTTGTCGTACGGAGAAAGCAGCAAAGGATACAGTTGTCACGGTAAAGACAGATACTGTGAAGAACTATCAGGATGAGTTGTACATAACTTATCCGGGTAAAGTAAAACCCGCTTCGGATGTAAATTTGTCCTTCCGGGTAGCGGGTCCTATTCTTCGTATACCGGTAGAAGCAGGAGCTTTTGTCAGAAAAGGGCAATTGATTGCAGAAATTGATCCACGGGATTATGAGATACAATTTTCTGCTACCGAAGCGGAGTATAAACAAGTCAAGGCTGAAGCCGAAAGGGTGATAGAATTATACCGGCGCAACAGTGTACCGGTAAATGATTATGACAAGGCTGTTTCCGGACTGCAGCAGATAACTGCTAAATACAATGCTCATAAAAACGCTCTTCAGGATACCCGTATGCTGGCTCCTTTTGATGGGTATATCCAGAAAAAATATTTTGATACTCATGAGACAGTGAGCGCCGGTATGCCCGTTATCTCGATGATAAATAACAGTTATTTCGAGGTTGAAATAGATATTCCTTCCAGTGATTATGTCCGTCAGCAGTATTTCAAGGCATTTTCCTGTACTTTTGATGTGTTTCCCGGAAAAACTTTTCCTTTAGAATTAATCGAAATTACCCGGAAAGCGAATTTAAACCAGCTTTATCGTATACGTCTGAGATTGAAACCTGTTCCGGGAATAGACATTGCCGCAGGAATGAGTGTCAATACAACGATCGAATATACTCCGGATGAGATAACCTTGACTTCTGTACCGGTAAGCGCTCTTTTTGAGAATGAAGGAAATGCTGCCGTTTGGGTGTATGATCCCCAGACCGGAGAAGTGCATGGGCGTTCTGTAAAAGTCGGAAAATTTTTAAAGACCGGGGAGGCAGTTGCATACGAAGGTCTGAAAGCCGGGGAAATCATTGTGTCGGCGGGTGTGCATAGCTTGACAGAAGGTGTAAAAGTAAAAATGCTGAAATCGGTATCCAAAACAAACATTGGAGGATTGTTATAATTCGTCAGAAAGAGAAGCTTTTGTAACGGAAAGATATTTACGATGTTCCGGACGGCAGCACTTTAATTTTTAGTTAAAAAATAAGAGAATGACAATAACTGAATACGCCTTGAATAATAGAGCTTTAATGAAGTTCTTTATCGCCGTTTTAGTGGCTGGCGGGCTGTTTGCTTTTTTATCGATGAGTAAATTGGAAGATCCCGAGATAAAAGTAAAACAGGCGATGGTGATTACTGTATATCCGGGAGCTTCCGCTCATAAAGTGGAATTGGAAGTCACAGATATTCTGGAAAAATCCATTCGTTCTATGGGAGAGATTGATAATATTCAGTCCCGTTCTCTGGCGGATGTTTCTCAGATTACAGTGGAAATGAAAAGTACGGTTAGTCCGCAAGAGCTGGAGCAGCAATGGGATATGTTGAGGCGGAAAGTAACCAATGCTCAGGCCAGCTTGCCCGAAGGGGCTCGTCCTTCTGTAGTGATGGATGACTTCGGGGATGTGTACGGCATGTTTTATGCTATGACGACCGACGGAATAGCCGATGAAGAGCTGATAGATTATGCCCAGCTGGTAAAACGGGAATTGCAGGATATTGAAGGAGTCCGTAAAGTTGAAATATACGGGGATAGAAAACCTTGTATCAATATCGAGATTATCCGGGATAAGATGGCTAATCTGGGCGTGCATCCTCTGGAGGTTTTGTCTACCCTCAATAACCAGAATAAAACGGTTTATCCCGGTTATTTTGATAGCGGTGATGAACGGATCAGAGTTGCGGTGAGCGATGATTATAAATCCATAGAGGATATACAGAATTTAATTATACAGGGACATGAGCAGGATCAATTGCGTTTGGGGGATATAGCCTCCGTTACCCGCGGGTATGATACGCCTTCGCGCAATGAAATGCGTTACGACCGCACAAGGGCTTTAGGTATATCCGTATCTATGGAAAAAGGAGGGAATATCGTTGATTTGGGAAAAGTGGTCGATCGGAAACTGGAACAGTTGAAACAGTCCCGTATTCCTGCCGGAATAGAGTTTCGGAAAGTATTTTTTCAACCGGAACAGGTGAGTGATGCAATCAGTATATTTATGGTGAATCTGCTGGAGTCTGTATTAGTGGTTATCCTGATTCTGATGTTGACGATGGGATTCCGGAGCGGAGCTATTATTGGAGTGGGACTGGTGATCATTGTACTGGGTTCGTTTGTCGTATTGTATCTTTTTGACGGTACGATGCAGCGGGTTTCTTTGGGAGCTTTGATTGTTGCTATGGGGATGCTGGTCGATAATGCTATTGTGATTATCGATGGCATTCAGGTTGACCTGGAAAGAGGAATTCCCAAACCGGCAGCTTTGGTAAATATTGTGAAGAAGACAGCTATGCCTTTGTT
>JAEXFF010000364.1 GCA_023400335.1 Bacteroidota bacterium | reverse complement strand
GGATTGGTAAGCAAAACGAAAAACGGAAAAAACGGGAAGTATACAGTTTATCTGCTTACAGACAACCCGGACAATCCTTTTAATCATGCAGAACCGATCCTAAGCGGTATTACATCGAAAGAAACAGCAATCCGGAAAGGAATCGAATTTACTAAAAATTTATTGCAGAATATTTCAGATAATACCCTCACTTCCGGTAAAAACGAGCCGGAATTATAAAGTGATTTTACATCAAAATTTGCCATAATGGAAAGAAAAGTAAGAGTCAGATTTGCTCCCAGTCCGACAGGGGCCCTTCACTTAGGCGGGGTAAGAACAGCCCTTTTCAATTATTTATTCGCCCGTCACCATAAAGGGGATTTTCTTTTGCGTATAGAAGACACCGACCAGACAAGATATGTACCCGGGGCAGAGGAATACATCATAAAATCCTTAGAATGGTGTGGTTTAAAGGTGGATGAAGGGGTCGGAGCCGGGGGAGAATATGGTCCTTACCGCCAAAGTGAAAGAAAAAACTTATATAAACAATATGCATTACAATTGGTAGCATCCGGTCATGCATACTATTCTTTCGATACGGCAGAAGAGTTGGATAATTACCGGAAATCTTGTGAAGCCCAAAAAGAAACGTTTATTTACAATGCCGCTACACGGGTAAAACTCCGGAATTCCTTAACCATGGATACAGATAAGGTTCAAAAATTGCTGGAAGCAGGAGAGCCTTATGTAATTCGTTTTAAAATGCCTGAAAACGAAGAGCTTCATTTAAAAGATATTATCCGGGGAGAAGTACGCTTCAACACGGCCTTATTAGATGATAAGGTTTTGTTTAAATCCGATGGAATGCCTACCTATCATTTAGCCAATGTAGTAGACGATTACTTAATGAAAATTACTCATGTCATCCGGGGTGAGGAATGGCTTCCTTCTCTTCCGCTGCATGTCCTCTTATACAGAAGTTTCGGCTGGACAGAAGTAATGCCTGAATTTGCCCATCTTCCGTTAATCCTGAAACCGGTAGGAAATGGAAAATTGAGTAAAAGAGACGGAAATAAAATGGGCTTTCCTGTATTCCCCATGCAGTGGACAGACCCTGAAACCGGAGAAATATGGCACGGATATAAAGAAGACGGATATTTTCCGGAAGCCTTTCTCAATATGCTTGGCCTACTCGGCTGGAATGACGGAACGGATAAGGAAATTTTTTCCATGGAAGAATTGTGTCAGGCCTTCTCATTGGAAAGAGTTCACAAAGCCGGCTCCCGATTTGATCCGGAAAAAGCGAAATGGTTCAATCATAAATACCTGATCAATAAACCGGATTCAGAACTTACCAGCCAATTAAAAGAGATACTGAAAAGGAACGGAATTTTTACAGACGATACCAAAATAGAAAAGGTATGTGGTTTGATGAAAGAACGGGCAGACTTTGTAAAAGATATTTACAAGGATAGTTTATTTTTCTTTGTTACTCCGGAAGAATACAATGAAAAAGACGTAAAAAAATACTGGAAAGAAGAATCGTTACCCCTTATGCAGGAGTTATACAACCTGCTCAGCAATATTGAAGATTTTTCTTTTGCCAATACAGAAAGAATTATATCTGAATGGATTACGACAAAAGAAATCGGTTTTGGTAAAGTCATGAACCCCTTTAGAGTTGCTATTGTAGGAGCTGCAAAAGGACCACATATGTTTGATATTATCGAAATTATTGGTAAAGCTGAAACATTAAAACGACTAGAAAAAGCATTAAATACACTTTAACAAACAAATATGGAAAATACAATCTCTGATGCTGAAAAACAATATGCGATGTTCATTCATATTTCACAATTTGCAGGAGTAATTATTCCTGGATTAGGATGGATTTTGCCCTTAGTACTGTGGTTGACAAGGAAAGATACTTCTTCCTATATTGACGCTAACGGGAAAATAGTAATGAATTGGATCATTTCTTGTTTTCTTTATGCGATAGGAGCCTCTATTCTGATATTTATACTCATTGGAATACCTTTGTTAATTGCCTTGGGAGTATGTAGCCTCGTATTTACAATTATTGGTGCAATACGCGCTAATGAAGGTATACTCTGGGCATACCCTTTAAGCATTAAATTTATAAATTAAAGGATTATATCTTGTATTAACGAAACGTCAATACAAGATATAATTATTCGCCTGTAATTCCCGGAGGGCTTGTTGTTCATGCTGTAAAAAAGGAAGCAGTTCCTGAGCAGTCAAACTGGAAAGAGCAGGAATAAAAATGGTAGCCGGGTAGTGCATTATAATATCGTGTAAAATTTTCACCCGCTTCATATGAAAATCGGAAGTAACAATTAATAAAACATCAGGCTGTTCCTTTTCAATTATTTGTTTTGACATCCTGAGGTCTTCCACCGTATTAGAAGACAATACAAACTCAAGAAAAGCTTCTTCTTTCACCCCTTTACGTAAAAGATACTGTTTACTGTAATAACCATGCGGAAAAGAAGTCGTATTGAATTGTTCTCCAAATCCGTCGGTACAGATGAAACGAACATTTTCGTTATAAGTATACAGATTCAAAGCACAATCCAAACGATCTAAAGCCATTGGACTTAAATTTCCGTTTTCATCATTAGGTGCTCCTAATACCAAAATAATATTCTTCTTTGTTATCATTTCATCCCTTTCATTTATATGTCCAGAAGGAAATCCCATTCCGGATGTTTATACAAAAATAATTATAAATAAATGGTTCATTACCGATGGTCTGTTTAAATATCAAAAGAAAACCTATAAAATCATCTTTTTTAAGTTATCAAAAAATTACCCGTTTAAACAGTTACTTTCTATTTTATTTGTAACTTTTCTGCCCGTTTGTACGTCATTTATAAAATGAATTTTTATGAAAAATCTTTTTCTTTGCTTTGTGTGTCTGTTTTTAACCCTGTACTCTCTTACTTTTGCTCAGGCTTGTGAATACCGAATATACGGATATATCTCTACAGTAGAAAACAATGTACTTTCCGGTTATATTACCTGGGGAAATAATCAATTATACTGGACAGATCTTTTTCAAGCTCAAAAACCTGTAAATCCCTATGCACATTACTTCAGCCCGGAAGATGGTGTGACATTCTTCAATGAAGGCTCGATCTCTACTGTACCTCCCCAGCATCTGTTTGCTTGCAGATTCGGAAATATCAAGTCTATAATATTGAGCGGTTTTAATCAAATAACTCTTCAAACGCAGAAAGGTTATGAATTTTTTTTGGAAAAGGGGCATTTTAACGATATAAACATACCGCTCATTGTTCAAATATCAGAACAAGAAACAGTAAAAATCCCCTGGGAAAAAATAGCCAAAATTGAATTTACTTCCTCTCCTGATTCTTTTTGCCCGCCGCTCTCCGTTCCGATAACCGGAATCCTCCAAACCAAACAAGGAATTTATAAGGGACTTATCAGCTGGAATAATAAAAAGACGATCACAGACGTATTTAAAGCCAAAACGAAGCAGGGAGAAATCAATATACCTTTCGCCCAAATCAAAAAAATAGCCAAAATCCCGGATCATTATCAACTTATTTTAAAAAACGGAAAAGAATTTGATTTACAGACAATAGACAATTTAAAAAAAATTACAGTGAATATGCCCAATACAGGTATGGTAACCATTTCTGCCACCCAATTAGAGGCATTGACTATAGAAGAAATACAGTTGCCTTCCTATTCTGATTTTTCCGAACAAACGCTTCTTTCTGGAGAAATTTTAACTCGTAAAGGAGAAAAAGTAAAAGGACAAATGGTTTATGATCTGGATGAAGGGATGAATTTTGAATTATTGGACGGAGAAAACGACAATATCGAATATAAGATTCCATTCAAATATTTGAAATCCATCGAACCGAAAAATTATAAATATTCTTATATCACTCTTACGAACGGAGCTGCCCTTAGCCTGGGAGACTCAGCGGATGTAAATTCAGAAAACAGCGGTGTTTTAATAATTCCGGAAAAAAGTATACCCGTTTATATTCCCTGGAAAGAAATCAGTAGAATTACGTTTGAACATCAGCATTTTTCACCCTCCAGATAGCGTTGCCGGATCAATTCAAAAATACGCCAAAGTTCTGATATCGATTCGGCCCTCAGCATTTGTATCCGTAAATCCCGGAAATGAGGCAAACCCTTAAACATGGCAGCCATGTGCCTGCGCATATGAAGAATACCTCTTACTTCATCTATCCAGTCAACGGATAATAATATTTGTTCTTTCAAAATGTCAATTTGCTCCGATACGGATAAATCCGGTAGTATTTCTCCGGTCTGAAAATAGTGTTTTATCTGTTTAAAAATCCATGGATGTCCTATAGCTGCCCGCCCGATCATCACAGCATCCACTCCGTATTTCTCAAAAGCTTCTTTAGCTTTTTGTGGAGAAACGATATCCCCGTTTCCAATAATCGGAATCCGGATTCTCGGATTATTCTTCACTCTCCCAATAGGCTCCCAATCCGCCTCTCCCGAATACATCTGGGAACGGGTACGTCCGTGTATGGCCAAAGCTTGTATTCCCACATCCTGCAAACGTTCGGCAATGTCTTCTATAATAATATGTTCACAATCCCATCCCAAACGGGTCTTAGCCGTAACCGGAATCTTCACAGCTTTTACAATCTGTTCAGCCATCTCTATCAAAAGGGGAATATCTTTCAACAAACCCGCACCCGCTCCCTTCTGAGCCACCCTTTTCACAGGGCAACCAAAATTTAAATCAATAAAATCCGGTTGCACTTCCTCAACAATCCGGGCAGCTTCAACCATAGAATCAATATAACGTCCGTAAATCTGAATCGTCACAGGACGTTCCGCTTTTTCTATAGTCAATTTCTTCAAAGACTTATTGACCGAACGTACCAATGCATCCGCAGAAACAAACTCTGAATATAACCAATCTGCCCCAAACTCCTTACAAAACTTTCGGAACGGAGGGTTGGTCACATCTTCCATGGGTGCCAACACCAAAGGATATTCTCCCATTTCTTTTCCCGCTATCTGCATATATAAATGAATGTATTGGATTAAATATTATCTTTCAATTCTTAACCTTTAAACATTTTCCCGGTAAAGATGCTCTTTGCAAAGCAAAGAATAAATATGTTAAAGCATCATAAAATCAATAATTTATAGGCTTAGAGTATTTGAATACATCTGATTATTAAATAAGTTTGCTGCAAAAATAACAAATTATACTATTCCGAAAATCATGCTTATAATAAAATTACTTTTGTTTTTTCTCAGCCTTCTGCCTACGGATGCCCGTTGGCAAAGAATTCAAACAGATCAGCATATCTCTTTTCTATTCCCCAATAATGTACAGAAATTACACAAAGAAACAAATGAAATTCATTCTTACATCTATCAAACCAAAGACCTGACTTGTGTTTTCGGAGTGGTATGTTCTGATTTTTCAAATCAAAAAATTTCTTTTTCAGATCCGGATAACACATTGGCCATATATGAACAACTGAGAAAAGGATCTATAGATATGGAGACAGCTATTTTAAAAAATGAACAAACAGTTCCATACGAAAATATGCTGATTAAAGAAATTGAATACTCCATTATTAAAGACAAATATGAGATGACTTACTTTAAACGATTTATATTCAGGAATAATATGGTCTATCAAATTACAATCGGAGCTAAAACCCGGCATCTTGATATATTAAAAGAAGAAAGGGAAATCTTTTTTAATTCCCTCTCTTTTACAGACTGAATAAAATGTCCTCAACTACCTGTCTATGACAAAACTTCAATATTCCAGGCAATCTTACATTTGCAAGGAGCCGGAATTATCAATTTATATTTACACCTATAAAGGAAACCGATATTCAGAAGTAGGGAAATACCTTTCCCCTTTAACATTTTCATGGGTCGCCTTATTCTTGTAATGTATTATCGATATTTTTTCCCTTTTTAAATCCCTTAAAAACGCAAAATAATCTGTAACTTTTCCTTATATTCGTTCGTCTCATACATGTTATGACAAGGAATGAATATAACCTAAGTGTAGATAAATTTTCGGACGATGTATTTCGCTTCATTTATAAAACCTGCCGTAATAAAGAGTTAGCTGAAGATATCATCCAGGATAGCTATATGGTGCTGTGGGAACATGTCAGGGAAATTACATTCGAAAAAGCAAAAGCTTTTCTTTTTACTACTTCTTATCACAAAATGATTGATACATTCCGTCGTGAAAAAAAGAGTGAAGATATCGAGAATATAAATCCAGAACAGTATTTATCCACCACACAATCCCCCGATTTACAAGAAATTTTAGAAATTGCATTAAATAAATTATCTCCGGTTCAGAAAACTGTTATTTTATTGAGAGATTACGAGGATTATTCTTATCAGGAAATTGCAGACATCACTCATCTATCTGAAAGTCAAGTAAAAGTTTATATTTTCAGAGCCCGTAATTATATGAAAAAATTCATACGAAAACCGGATTTAATACTGTAAAGAAGAAATATGTCTATTGAATCGCCTAATTGATTTAAAATGATTACTCAAGAAAATTATGAAGTATATTTTACCGATTATCTGGACGGTATATTGAAAGAAACGGAAATAGCAGAATTAAAAGCTTTTCTGTTGGCACATCCCGAATTATCAGAACTTTTAGAGGATATTGAAAATATAAAACTTCAAAAACCCGCTCTTACTTATTCACATAAAGAATTACTGAAAAAAACAGAAATCCAGGAATGTCCTGATTATTATGCTATCGCAGCTGCCGAAAAGGTATTGACCAAAAGTGAAAAACAACAATTGGGAAAACGATTAACTGAAAAAAGTTTCCGTACGTCTGTTCTCTTTTACCAAAAGCTACGCCTGAAACCGAATTTAGATATTCAGTTTAATCACAAAAACAAACTTTACCGGAAGAAAAACAAACATTTTATTTTTATCCGGTTAAGTTCTATAGCAGCTCTATTAATAGTGTTTTTCCTCATTCGTTTATACACCCCTCAATCCATAGAAAAGAGTTCTGTTATCAGTAATAAACGGGTAACAATACTTCCTTTAGTCGTTTCACCCGCTTACACCACCTCTTTACC
>JAEXFF010000385.1 GCA_023400335.1 Bacteroidota bacterium | reverse complement strand
ATTCAACAATAGGCAAAATATATTCAAAACAGTGAATACTACCACCATAGCTACTGCTTTATATCCCATCAGTAAAAGAGGAATCATAATACAAGGCTGTAAAACAATCCGGATAATATTTACAATTTTCTGGAATACAAAATTTTCATAAGCAACAATAATCGACCCGAATACCCCTAATGGAAAAGAAACAGCCACATTCAGGATCATCAGAAAAATCATAATCCGGGCCTCCTCTATTTCCTGTAAAGTCAAAGATTTTTCAAAAAAAGAAGTTACATTGAAATAAAGTCCCAGACCAGCCCCAAAAGCGATTAAACCGATCAGGCTATATAAAATAAAGAACATCCCGAACAAAGAATAGACTTTGTCCAGGCGGCCTTGAGACTTGAAACTCACTGTATACCGGACAATGGCATTTCCAAAACCGAAATCCAGTATCCCCAAAAAACCAGCGACATTGAAAACAGCAGCATACAGTCCGTATTGGGACTGTCCCATGGTATGCATCATAAAAGGAGTGTACAGTAATGTAATCACATTACTTAAAAGCAATGAAAAATAAGACAAAAAAGCACCTGCTTTTAACTGATTCACCTTCATACCGACTGTTCCCCTTAAAACATTCCTGCTACTTTCTCCCACCCACTTCTGAAATATTCGTCATTTCTTTTTAAAATCTTCTCTTATTTTTTTCTACCTCCCTATTTATACAAAAGTAGGAATTATTTGCTGAATCAGATATTTAATTTCTATTTTTGTTCATCTATTCGTTTAATATAAATTATGGTTGTGAAAAAAATCGATATAAATTCCATCTGGCCTTATGTCATTGCCATTGTATTGTTTATCGTAATTGCATTGACTTATTTCAGTCCTTTACTCGAAGGGAAAGTGATCAATCAATCGGATATTTCTTCCTGGAAAGGAGCTTATGAAGAAATCCGACAGTATGAAAGCCAAACCGGGGAAAATGCTTTATGGACCAATTCGATGTTCAGCGGTATGCCTGCAGTAGCTATAGGTGGAGGAATACAATACACTGTCGTCCAGAAAATTTATAATTTATTTTTCCCGTTAACACGGCCTGCAAACGACCTGTTTTTACTTTTATTTGGTTTTTATCTTCTATTGCTGGCTTTCCGGGTAAATCCCTGGCTGAGCATTGTAGGCGCCATTGCATTCGCTTTTTGTTCCTACAATTTTGAAATTATCCAAGTCGGACACAGTACCAAAGTCAATACGATTGCCTTTGCACCTATGGTATTTGCAGCACTCGTATACGCTTACCGGAACAATTATCTGCTCGGATCGGCTTTATTCGGGCTTGCTATAGCCTTTGAAATCATGTCTGCCCATCCACAAATCACTTATTATCTGATTTTTGTATTACTGGCTTATACCCTTGCACAATTTTATTGTGCACTTCAAACCAAAACCTTATCTAAATTCATAAAGACATCTGTCCTTTTGGTTATAGCAGCTTTCCTGGGAGCCGGTACAAATGTCAGTTATTTATGGCCGACCTGGGAATACGGGAAATATACCATGCGGGGAGGTTCCGAATTGAGTTTACAAAATTCGCCGAATACTACTGTCAATAAAGACGGCTTAGACAAGGAATATGCAACTTCCTGGAGTTATGGAATTGAAGAATCAGCTAATTTATTGATTCCAAACTTTATGGGAGGTTCTTCCGGAGGAGCTTTGAGTAAAAATTCAGAGACCTATAAAACCTTAAGCCGGGGAGGTGTAAGGAATGCCGATCAGATGATCCGGCAAATGCCTACTTATTGGGGGCCTCAGGCTTTTACTGCCGGCCCGATGTATATGGGAGCTATTTCCATCTTTTTATTCGTCCTGGGCCTTCTCTTGGTGAAAGGCCCTATGAAATGGTGGATTGCCGGCATTTCCGCCTTAGCCTTGTTATTAGGATGGGGGAGGCACTTCCGCCTGGTATCCGACTTTTTTTTCGATTATGTACCCCTTTATAATAAATTCCGGGTCCCTTCTATGATCCTGGTCATCCTGCAAATAACCATACCTCTTTTAGGTATTTATGCATTAAATAAAGCCTTCAAAGGATGTTATGATAAAAAAACGTTCCTCAAAAATTTTAAAATCGCGTTAGGGATTACAGGCGGATTTTGCGCCCTCTTTCTGATATTTCCCGGCCTGGCCGGAAGTTTTACTTCTCCTCTTGACGTCCAATATCCGGATTGGCTGCAAAAGACTTTACCTGCAGACCGGGAAAGCCTGCTCCGGTACGACGCACTGAGATCTCTGCTTTATATCGGCCTGGGAGCCTTAACAGTATGGCTGGGCTATATCAAAAAATTAAAATTACCCGTAGCAGTCGCTTGCCTGGGTATATTGATACTAGCCGATATGTGGACAATAAACAGGCGTTATCTGAACGACGAACATTTCGTCACCCCCAGAGAATTCAACAATAATTTTACCCTCCGTCCTGTTGACAAAATAATATTGCAGGACAAAGGGGAAAGCTATCGTGTATTGGATTTAGCTGTCAATACTTTTAATGATTCGCACACCAGTTTTCATCATAAAACGATAGGGGGATACAGTGCAGTAAAACTACAGCGTTATCAGGATTTAATCGATTACCATATCT
>JAEXFF010000377.1 GCA_023400335.1 Bacteroidota bacterium | reverse complement strand
TCCGCCAGATGGGACCGTGTGTGGCACAAATTGTACTGACCGCGAGACCTCCTAGTTTTTTCAGTGCAGATTGTGCGGGCATGCCGTATTTCCCTACGATATTGGAATAATAACGGCTGATCTCTTCTTCCAGATAATCCAGGTCTAACTGATCGTCGAAAATTCCGCCGTCTAAGGTACCAAAAGCTCCAAATACGTCCCCACTGAACAGTAATTGTGCTTTCGGTAAATAGGTAACCATTGTTTCCGGCCAGTGGAGCATAGGTACCATATAAAAATTCAGTTGTTGTTCTCCGAGATCCAGGCAACTTCCTTCTTTTGCTTCCAGTAAGTTCGTGTGAATGCCGTAATAATTTTCCAGCATGGGAAAAGTTTTACTGTTGCCCACCAGGGTCAGCTCCGGATAATGACAGAGGAGGGCTTTTATTGCTCCGGAATGATCCGGTTCCATATGGTTGATAATCAAATAATCTACTTTTCTTCCGTTTAAGGTTGCCTCTAGGCTTTCCAGATAGTCGTCCATACGACTTCTTTCGACAGTATCGATGACAGCTACTTTTTCGTCTACGATGACATAAGAATTATAAGCTACGCCTTTGGGAAGAGGCCAATAATTTTCAAATAGGTGGGTTCTGCGATCGTTTACCCCGATCCAGAAAATGTTTTTTTTAATCTCAATTGCCTGATTCATATAAATTGTATTTATAATTAGATTTATTATTTTCTTACCTCGTTTATTTTCAAAGGACCGAAGAACAGAGTATTCCTGAAACAGAAAATATTTTCAGGCATCTGATAGCAGTTCTGAAAACTACAATTCTCATTTATCGGTATGCAAAGGTAAAAAAAAGTCGTCATATAACGTATGACGACCTTTTTAAACTCATATGCTGTAAATTATTTAATGCCTAATTTATCTTTCAATGCCTGAGGAAGAGCATCTTTATGAATCATAATGGAAGTCGTTTTGTAAGCTACAAAAGGATAAGAAGCATACAAATAACCGTGATATTGGTTGTAATCTCCCCAGGAATTCTTTACGATAAAATATTTATTTCCATTTTGGTCTACGGCTTTTCCTACGGCATGCATACCATGATCATCCGTGGTTTGAAAATTGTCAAAAGCCTCCTGGCGCATTTCCTGCGTAATGGTTTTTTCTTTTCCCGGTTTCTCCAATAATTTAGCTTGTTTGTCTTCTTTTTTCATTTTTACCCATTTTGCAATTTCTGCATCACTGGTCTCTGTGTTTTCAATATCCGGGATAATCGCAATGCCGTCTCTCAAAAATCCGACTTCAGATACATCTGATCCCCAGGAAAAAGTATATCCCTTGTCGATAGCTTTGTCCAGAACATCCATCAATTCATCCAGGGGAAGATTGTAACTTTCCTCTCCGATCCAATTGTCGGGAACTTCCAAAGCAAATTTTGTGTAGAAAGGATGATGAGTGAAAGAAGTGAGACTTATATAGTCGTCCATATTCAGGCCGGTAGACTGATAAAAAGACATGGGGGTATATTCCTGTCCCCGGAAGGTGAATTTTTCCGGTTTTGCACCCAGATAGGCATCTAAAATACCGTCGAATCCTTTTTTCCAGGCTGTACTGAGTTTTTTGTTCGGATTGGATACGATAACTCTTAAATAAGCACCGAGTACACCATCCAATTCAGCATGAACATGTACATTTTCTCCGTAATTTAATCCGCTGTAGATTTCCAGAGGAACAATACCGTAGTTTTTGATTGCCCAGGTTACATCGGCAGAAGCTCCTCCCTGTGCGAAATTCATACAACCCTGCATGCGGACGTATTTATCGGCTTTTTCATTATAAGTATTCCACACAATATACATGGGTGCTAAACTGACACTGTCTTTACCGAGGCGCATCATTTCTGATTCCAGTAAGGAAATGGTCGACCAGGACCAGCAAGTACCTGCTCTGTCCTGAGATTTTACGGAAGTTGCAGGCAAACGTTTGAGTTCTGTAAACTGATAACCTTGTTTTTCTTCTTCTTTTTTCTTTTTCTTGCTGTTACCTGCTGTTGCAACGGTTGCGAAAGCCAGCAACAGGCTAAACATTAAAAGTACGGTTTTTCTCATTTCAAAATTATTTTAAGTTTTAGATTAAATTTGTGGGTAAAGATAATGATTTTATTCAATAGGATGAATTTCGTCTTTAAGAAACCGGTATTTCCAGTTGCAAATAGCAATAAAAATGACACCGGCTATTAACATAATCAATGTATCCAGATAGGAAGCTGACGGATGCAGATCTTTGAATAAAGCATGGGTTTGCAGGGCAGAAGCGTCCGAAGTAAACATCACGGCTGCTAGAAAATTATTTGCCAGGTGTAATCCGATAGCTAATTCCAGTCCGTCGTCTTTTAGGGCAACAAAACCCAGTATCAGTCCCATAGTAAGGTATTGGGGAAGGGCTACTTCTACACCGAAAGCTTTGATTTCGGGATTACTGATATGCATTAATGCGAAAAGGATAGCGATTAAAAGAAAAGCCATCCATTTGGATTTAATAAGGAGAGTCGTTCCTTGCATCAGATAGCCCCGGAAAAGAATCTCTTCAAAGGCTGTTTGTATAGGAAGGAAAATCAGGGAAATAATGACGAGTAT
>JAEXFF010000366.1 GCA_023400335.1 Bacteroidota bacterium | reverse complement strand
AAAGGCCGGTTTCTATCTTCAGGTAAGGTTCCACAGGGGGAGGAATATCCACCTTCCTGTCTTCACTACAGCCCAAAAACAAACAGGCAACCAGAATTGCCGGAAAAACGAAAAAGAGGATTTTTACGACTCTTGACATACTTCCACTATTTAAAAATAATCGAAAAAGTTATGCTTAGCTAAGATTGTTTAAATATATTAATAAAAATTTATATTTCAAAAAATCAATCTGATTAATTTAAATACAACGTACAAGTATATAACTTCCCAAATAAAGCCAGCTTCAACAAAAATTAAAGTACTTTATCCGGAACAGTTGCATAATTAGAAAAATCATAAGCAATTATCGATCTATCCCCTCTTTTTTGCATTATCCTGTTATATTTATATGATTCTTATCTAAAGAATGAAAATTGAAGCAATTTGTTTGACGTATAAAAACAGGCCGAATTCGTTTCAATATAATCAGATAAATTATAGCACAAATAATAAAGTAATATTTCGGAACTCCGGCCCTTGACAAAGGTTTTATAAAGAAATTCCCGGTCAATTCCTTTAACCGTATCAGAAATATAATCCGTAAACTTACGAATCCGAATTCCGCCTGCTTCCCAAACTGACATATTCTTTAAAGTAATTAAAAATTAATCTTTTAAACCTTGTTTTACCACTTTTGAATAATTATGCGCCCCTAATCCAATTCCGTACAATCTTTCGTTGAATAAATCAGTTTTTTAACATACCCTATCGTGCTGATAAAAAATCAGGTTCACGGGAAGCTTCTATAATGGTTTCTCCGTAATCAGTGTTTCTCATACTGGAAATAATATTATTTTCCTTATTATTCAAATATCTTTCATGATCCATTTTAAAAGTACCGGTATTGGGGTAATATTTTTCTAAATCGTAATAATCCATAAAATAAGTCCCCTTACCCTCTAATTCTACCTTTTCCAAAAATAATTTAAAATGCCTGCTACCGGATAAAGTAAAATTTGAACAAGCCTTATTCTGGCCTTTTTCAGGCTTTTTTGAAACCCTAAAAACGTCAGATTTTGGAAGAAAAAAGAAAATGGATAATTATAGTATTTAAAAATAAAAAAAATTGGCTTAGAAATGAAGCAGTACAGGGGAAAGTATACAAACAGAAAAGTTACATTATTAAATCTTTACCATTACTGAAACATCAAAGCATCAGTTATTTGCCAAAGAGGAAGATATTAAATCCCCTCACAATATAAAAATGACTTAAACGGGCAAATAAAGAAATCAGAGACTTTGTAAGGATAAAGAATATCCAAACAAAATCTCCGAATAAATAGATTAAAGTCCGAAGGCTGGACGGATTCCAAAGCGGAACAAAAAATTTATTTTGCCCAAAGGCCGGCCAGATTCAGTATGGTCTGCATGGCTTTTTGCATGGTATTTAAGGAACAGTACTCATATTTGCCGTGGAAATTCATGCCACCGGTAAAAAGGTTCGGACAAGGCAATCCCATATAAGAAAGCCGGGCGCCGTCGGTACCGCCGCGGATAGGACGTACGACAGGAGTAACTCCGGCTTCTTTCATAGCTTCGAGAGCCTTGTCGATTACTTCCGGATAAGGTTCTACCATTTCCCGCATGTTATAATACTGATCTTTTAAATTCAAGGTAATTACACCTTCTCCGTATTTTTGAGTTAAATAATCCGTTACCCGAATGAGGTATTGTTTTTTTGCTTCAAATTTCTCCCGGGAATGGTCCCGGATGATGTATTCGATTACTGCACTTTCAACTCCGCCGCTGATAGCGGTCAGATGATAGAATCCTTCATACCCTTCGGTATGTTCAGGCCGCTCCCATGCCGGAAGCATGCCATTTATTTCAGTAGCCAGCTGTAAAGCATTCAACATCTTATCCTTGGCATATCCCGGATGAATATTACGTCCCTGTATAACAATTTTAGCACCGGCAGCATTGAAGTTTTCATATTCCAGTTCCCCTTCGAATCCTCCGTCCATTGTATAGGCAAACTTAGCCCCGAAACGGGAAACATCAAAAAAGTCGACTCCCCGGCCGATTTCTTCATCCGGCGTAAACCCAATCCGTATTTTTCCATGCGGAATTTCAGGATGCCCGATCAGGTATTCTGCAGCCGTCATAATTTCTGCCACCCCGGCCTTATCATCTGCCCCCAATAAAGAAGTTCCGTCCGTTGTGATCAAAGTATGCCCTTTAAAAAACGTCAATTCAGGGAAATCTGCTACCGTCATGCTCAGGTTTTCATTCAGACGGATATCTTTTCCGTCATAATCTTCTATGATCTGAGGATGAATATTCGCTCCGTTCATATCCGGACTCGTATCCACATGAGAAATAAAACCGATGACAGGACGATCTTCATATCCTTTTGTTGCCGGCAAAGTACCCATGACATACCCATACCGATCCATCTCGACTTCAGTCAACCCAAGCGATTTCATTTCCTCAGCCAGGTATCTGAGCAACACAAGTTGTTTATCCGTAGATGGAAATTTTTCACTCTCCGGATCACTCTGCGTATCAAATCCTACATATTTAAAAAAACGTTCTTTTAATTCCATATCTTCATTTTTTATTTATTTATCCTCCAAAAGCCGAATAATTTATACGAAAATCCATCAGTCTAGTGTTTAAGTTTCTCCTCTCTCATGTCCGCATTTAAACCCTTATACACTTGAACATTTTCACATTTAAACAAACCCCTCCTTCCGTTTCGTTCTATTCCTTTTTCCCGCGCATAGCGTCCCAGATAAAGTAACCGATAATCACGATATACATCACTTCTGCCAGCCATTCTGCTCCACTCCAAACCGTATACCAGTCGGCTCCGGCATATTTCAATATAGCACTGATTACTCCCATCAGGGCACCTCCGGCAATAAATCCGGAAGCAATCAGGGTTCCCCTGTCCCGTCTGGCCTTATTTATCCCCTCGTCCTTACTGCGGGTAGATACGAACCAACTCACCAAACCACCGATTAATAAAGGCGTATTCAGTTCCAGCGGAATAAACATTCCCAGGGCAAAAGCCAATGCCGGTACTCCGATCATTGTCAGAATCAGCGCCAATGCTGCTCCGGCAAAATACAACATCCAGGGAGTAGCGCCCCCTTCCATCAAGGGTTTGATTACCGCTGCCATCGCATTGGCCTGGGGAGCCACCAAAGCCCCTTCTCCGGTAAACCCGTAGGTTTTATTCAGAATAATCATTACTCCGGCAACTGTAGCAGCTGAAACAGCCGTACCCAAAAATTTCCATGTTTCCTGTTTTGCCGGAGTCGTCCCCAGCCAGTAACCGATTTTCAAATCGGTAATAAAACCTCCGGCCATAGATAAAGCCGTACAAACCACCCCGCCGATTACCATAGCGGCCATCATACCATTGGTTCCACTCAATCCTGCACTGACTAATACCAAAGAAGCCAGTATCAGCGTCATCAACGTCATCCCGGACACCGGATTCGTCCCGACAATAGCAATGGCATTCGCCGCTACCGTAGTGAATAAGAACGAAATGACAAAAACAATCAAAATAGCAACTATGGTCTGAAACCAATTTCCCAATACACCGAACTGGAAAAACAGGAAAGTAGTGACCAAAGTAGCCAGAATACCGATCATGATAAACTTCATCGTCAGGTCTTTCTGGGTCCGTTCAACGGTTTCTTCGGCAGTCTTTTTCCCTTTCAATTCATTGACAGCCAAACCTACAGCCTGGCGGATAATTTTGGACGAGCGGATGATTCCGATAATACCGGCCATTGCGATACCGCCAATTCCGATATGACGGGCATAATTCCGGAATATTTCTTCCGGACTCATATCTCTTAATAGTGTAGTAATTCCTTCCCCTACCGCTATCGTCTGCCCATCTCCGAAATAACTGATAAAAGGAATCAATACAAACCATACGGCAAATGAACCGGCACAAATAATTGCAGCATATTTCAATCCGATAATATATCCTAACCCCAGCACGGCTGCACCCGTATTCACTTTAAATACCAATTTCAATTTCTCGGCCAATACTTCTCCGCAACCGACAATACGGGTAGAAATATTTTCTGTCCACCAGCCAAACGTACTGATAAAGAAATCGTACAAACCGCCGACCAATCCGCTAACAGCCAGCAACTTCGCCTGATTTCCCTTCTTTTCCCCCGACACCAGTACTTCAGTAGTCGCCGTAGCTTCCGGGAAAGGATATTTCCCATGCATATCCTTGACAAAATATTTCCGGAAAGGAATCAACATCAAAATACCCAATAAACCACCTAAAAGCGAAGAGAGAAAAATCTGATAGAACTCTGCTTCCAAGCCCAGGATATACAAAGCAGGTAAAGTAAAAATTGCCCCGGCTACGATTACCCCCGAGCTGGCTCCGATGGACTGAATGATCACATTCTGCCCCAGCATATTATTCTTTTTCGCTAAATTTCCCACTCCGACAGCAATAATAGCGATCGGGATAGCCGCTTCAAATACCTGACCAACTTTCAACCCCAGATATGCCGCCGCCGCAGAAAATATCACGGCCATAATGATACCGAAAACCACAGAATACAGGGTTACCTCCTTCGGCTTACTATTTGCCGGCATCATTGGTTTATATACCTCTCCCGGCTTCAGTTCCCGATATGCATTCTCGGGCAATGAGTTCAATTTCTGTTCCTCTTGTTCCATGCTATGTTTTGTTTTTGATTTTTTACACGCTTCCAAAGATAAATATTTTTAACAAAAATTCAAATGTATAATCAAAACCTGAAAAAGTTGCAGAAGTTAAAATCTCCTGAAGAATATTCAAGTTTCTCAAACACTTCTTTCCTGACAAAACCTGTACAGCACAAAACAGTAAAAACTTTTATTCTGAAAAATACAGAGAAAATGAAAGATACTTTTCGGTACGAAAAAATAGTTCATTTTACAGCATATAAAAGGCTACAGTTTTGATTGTACTGTAGCCTTTTTAAAAATGACTTTTTAACTTTGTTTATTTGTCCGGACCGGTATAATGCTTCTACCAATCCTTGTATTTTTATCCCTGAGTATCTGCCCATTTTGAGAAATCGGGATATCATAAAACTCTTTCCTATCGGACTCCCCTTTCACTTAAAAAAGCGGCAAATTTATCTTTATAAGAATCCGAGACAGGAATATATTGTTTACCAAAAATGATACGGTTCCGTTCAATGACCTTAATTTTATCTCCCTGTACAATATAAGAACGATGTACACGGATAAAGTCCTCAGCCGGCAGTAATTCTTCCAGCGTTTTCATACTCATCAAGGAAACAAGAGGCTGCGGTTCATCTTCCAGGTAGATCTTTACGTAATCTTTCAGTCCTTCGATATAAAGAATTTTTTCCAGTTCGATCTGAACCAGCTTATACTCCGTCTTTACAAAGATATGTCTTAATTTAATCCTGTTTCCTTGTCTTGTCCGTTCATACCATTGCAAGGCCTTGTTGGCGGCCTGTAAGAAATCGGTATACGAAACCGGCTTTACCAGATAATCCAGGGCATTTACCTTATAGCTGTCCAAGGCATATTGTTCGAAAGCTGTAGTAAAGATAATCCGTGTCCGGTCTCCGACCATCCTGGAAAATTCCATTCCGTCCAATTCTGGCATCTGGATATCCAAAAAAAGCAGGTCCACATTTTCAAACGGCATCTCCTGCATCGCTGCCAGGGCACTGTTGTATTTTCCGCACAAAGTCAGAAAGGGTGTTTTTTGCACATAGCTCTCCAACAATCCCAGAGCCAGTGGCTCGTCATCAATGATACAACAATTCAAATTCATCTGCGCCTCCTTCTTTAAATTCTGATTCTCAATTCTGCTACAAATGTTTCTCCCTGTTTCTCCGCCACCAGAATAAAATGTCCCGGATAGAGGAGAGCCAACCGTTTCCGCAAATTTTCCAATCCGATCCCGGACCCGCTTTTATCCCCTTGTTTTTTCGGGAAATAACTGTTTTCCACCCGGCACAACACTTCCCTATCTCCCACCGTATGCAAATCTATTGAAATAAAAGAAGGAGCTGTCGGGCTTACCCCGTGTTTGAACGCATTTTCCACCAGCGTAATGAAAAGCAACGGAGCAATTTCGACATTTCCTTCTGAATAAATATCCGTTTCAACGACAACCTCTTGCGGCAAACGGATTTTCATCAGAGCAATATAATTGTCGATAAACTCGATTTCTTTTGTCAAAGGGACTAAATTCTGATTGTTTTCATAAAGAATATACCTCAGTAAACGGCTTAAATCGTGTACTGCATGCTGGGCTGTCTCCGGATTAAAAGCAATCAAGGAATAAATATTATTGAGCGTATTGAATAAAAAATGAGGATTTAACTGATTTTTTAAACTCTTTAATTCAGCTTCGGCCCTTCCTTTTTCCAACTCCTTCCGTTCGGTTTCCATCTTATACCAATTTCCGGTTACCCGTATCGCCACACTCAATCCGGCAGTCAGTCCCATCAGCATAAAATCGCGGGAAATAACCATTACTTTCGGAGGTCCGGGATGAGCTGTAAAAGTATCCTTGAGAAAATTCTGGAAATAAAAATGCATCCAGGCATCCAGACAAAAACAAACAGCACTGATCAGCAGAATATTCAATACAATAAACTGAAACAGTTTTTTCCGGAAAAGAATACGGTCAATCCACCAGAAGTAGTTTATATAAAAAACGAGCATAAAGGCAACCGGCACAAATACATATCCCAGGTACCAGCGAAAAGTTATCGGATTCCCTTCCCGGCTGGCGAAAAAAAACGGGAAACCGAACATAATTCCCCAGCCGATCAGGTGGATTAACCACAATAGGGTTTGTCTTTTATCTGCTTGTTTCATAAAGCAAAGTTAAAGATTTTTTTTATTCATAACGAATGGCTTCAATCGGATCTAAATTGGAAGCTTTCTGTGCCGGATACCATCCGAAAAATATTCCTGTAACCGTACATACGATAAAAGAGAGGATGACCGAATACAATTGGACATAGACAGGCCAGCCGGCTATGGCTTTTACAATCCAGGAAGCACCGATACCCAGAACGACCCCTATAATTCCCCCTGTTACGCTGATCAATATTGCTTCAATCAGGAACTGGGCCAAAATATCCCGCCCTTTGGCTCCGATAGACATGCGTAAACCGATTTCCCGGGTCCGCTCTGTGACAGAAACATACATAATATTCATAATCCCAATCCCTCCTACTAATAAAGAGATTCCGGCAATACAGGCCAGAAGCATGGTCATCATGTCGGTTGTAGAATTCATCATCGTACTCAACTCCTGCTGGGAACGGATATTGAAATCATCCTCGTCCGTATCTTTCAGTTTATGGTTCCGGCGTAAAATATCGGAAATTTCGGCCTCGGCTTCCTCCGTTCGGTCCTCGGTGACTGCCGAACAGAATATACTCTGTAAATGAGTTATTGCCAAAACCCTTTTTTGTATCGTCGTATAAGGAGCCAGAATAAGGTCGTCCTGGTCCATCCCCATAGTGTTATATCCCTTGGAAGTCAGTACCCCTATCACCCGGAAAGGAATCTTCCCGAAACGTATAATCTTTCCGACAGGTTCTTCCCCGTTGGTAAAAAGGTTATCTACTATTGTCTTTCCGATTACACAAACCTTAGCCGAGCTCAGTATATCCTGATCGGAAAACATTTCGCCTCCGGCTACGGAATATTTCCGGATTTCCAGGTAATCCGGATTCACCCCATAGACAGTAGTCGGATAGTTATTGGCTCCGTAGATCGTCTGTCCTCCGCTGCTTACGGAAGGAGAACAGGCTGATACGAAACGGGCTTCCTCCACAATGGAATGATAATCCTCCAGTTTCAGACTTTGCATAGCGGAAGCATCCAGACGGACTCCTCCACGCATATCGGCTCCCGGATGAATCATAATCATATTCGATCCCATCTCTGCAATCTGAGCCCGGATACTCCGCTTGGATCCCTGTCCGATAGCCAGCATCGTGATCACAGAAGCCACCCCGATAATAATTCCCAGCATTGTCAGAAATCCCCTCATCTTATTGTTTCCCAAAGCCCGTAAAGCTATTCTGAATAAATTCGTAAAGTTCATTCTCTTTCATTTTAAATTTGGACAAAAAGCGGATTCTTTCTGTCTTTCCATCAATCCTCCGCCTTCGGCATAGCTGCCAGAGCTTCTTTAACAGAAGCAATATGCTCATTTTCTGTATCCTGTATTATTCTTCCGTCTTTCAGTACAATCGTACGGCTGCTATAAGCCGAAATCTCAGGATTATGCGTTACAAATACAATGGTCCGCCCCCGGGCGTATAAATCCTGAAACAAACTCAGGATCTCAAAGGAAGTCCGGGTGTCCAGATTTCCCGTTGCTTCATCAGCCAGTATCAATACAGGATCGTTCACTAACGCCCGGGCAATGGCCACCCGCTGCTGCTGCCCTCCGGACATCTGATTGGATTTATGATAAAGCCGGTCGTGCAATCCTACAGCCTCTAAGGCCGCTATTGCCCGTCGTTCTCTCTCCTTAGCAGACACTGCCGGATTGTACATTAACGGCAATTCCACATTCTCAATAGCAGTTGTCTTGGGTAACAAATTATACGACTGAAATACAAACCCGATTTTGTGGTTTCTCAATTCCGCCCGTTCATTTTTCCCCATTTGCCGTACAGAATATCCATCCAGCCAGTAATCCCCGGCAGTGGGAGTATCCAAACAGCCTAAAATATTCAGAAGAGTTGATTTCCCGGACCCGCTGGTTCCCATGATGGTTACAAATTCTCCGGGGCGGATGACAAAAGACACCTCCCTCAAAGCGTGCACCTTCTCATTTCCGACCCAAAAATCCCGCTTTAAATTTTTCAATTCAATAATTGCATTCATTTTCCGAAAACATTTAAACCTGAAATTTTAGTTTTTTGCCTTATTTTTCTTTTGGCCGGGAGGTTTAGGCATAAAAGGACTCGTTTCGCCTTCTCCGGGTGCAGGTTTTCCGATAGTTCCCTTCCTGACCCCCACCATTTCTACTACAACTTCCTCATTTTCCCCCACACCGTCTACAATTTCAACCAGGGAATTGACGGTCGTTCCGGTCGTAACCTCTTTTTCCTGTAAAGTGAATCCTTCCTTTACCCATACGGTTTTTTGCAAAGCAGTATTCTCCACATCAATAGCATATACCCTGTATCCGTTTGCCTGTGCAATCTGCTCATCCGGCACAAACTTCAGCGCTTTGGCAGGGATTACGGGTACATTTTCCTTTTCCAAAGTATAAATAGACACCGTAGCAGTCAAGCCGGGTTTCAGCTTCAGGTCGGGATTCGGAGCACTGATTACCACCTCATAAGTTACGACATTGGATTCGACGGTAGCTTCCAAACGAACCTGAGTCACTTCTCCTTCAAACAGGTCATTGGGATAAGCATCAACAGAAAAAGTTACCCGCTGCCCTTCCCCGACCTGACCGATATCGGCCTCATCTACATCGGCTACCACCTGCATTTCAGTCAGATCCCTAGCTATTGTAAACAGAGTAGGGGTTTCAAAACCGGCAGCCACCGTCTGCCCTTCCTCTACTTCCCGGCTGATCACCACTCCGTCTATCGGACTGGTGATAACGGCATATCCCAGATTTCTCCGTACTTTTATGATATCTGCCCTTGACTTTTCATAAGAACTTTTCGCCTTTTCGTAATCATAAGTAGCCGTTTCATAATCGCTATCGCTGATCAGCTTTTTTTCAAACAGCACCTTTTTACGGGCATAATTTTTCTGCTGATAATCGAATTCCGCCTTTGCATTGGCAAGGACGGCCTCCTGGGATTCGAGTTCTGCCTGTAAGGTTACTTTATCCATCTCAGCGATCAGCTGTCCCTTTTTTACGACACTGTTGTAATCCACATAAATCTTATCGATAATGCCGGAGACCTGTGTACCGACATCCACTTTCGTCACCGGCTCCACAGTACCGGTAGCCGAAACCATATTCGACATAGAACCACGCCTTACCTTTACCGTTTCCCAGTCCACTTTTCCCTTATCAGAAGCTCCCAGGAAAAAATAGCCGCACAATCCGATAACGACAATAGCGCCTCCGATTGTTATCAGTTTACTCTTTTTCATGCTATATTGATTTAAATATTATCTGTATTATTCTGCCTGACGGCCCAATTGAATTCCTTTCCCCTGGTAAAAACCCAATAATTGCTGGCTCAAAATAGCCATATATTTAGCCTGAACAATCTCCTGTTGAGCTATCAGTAAATTATTCTTTTCCGTAAGCATTTCCAGCGTATTTTTCATTCCCAGATTAAATTGTTCCTGTACCAGTGTAAAACTCTGGCGGGCAGCATTCACACTTTCCATAGCCGAGCGATAACGATCCTGGGAAGAAACGGCGTCCAGATAGACGGTCTCCACCGTTTTCAGTAAATCTTTCTGGGTATTCAGATAATCCAAATCTGCATCTTCTACTTTTAAACGGGCAATCTTCAGGGCTGACTTATTTTTCCGGTTACTGTAAATCGGAATAC
>JAEXFF010000330.1 GCA_023400335.1 Bacteroidota bacterium | reverse complement strand
GGACAGGAAGCATCTATAATCTCTACCTTATTTCTGCACGCAATCTCATAAGAAGAAGGAGGCTCCCCATGAGCCCGGAAAAGTACCCGGCAATTTGTTAATTCCGCAAATTCCGCATGTTCTATTGTCTGCAAACCCTTTTTCTGCAAACGCTCCATTTCCAGGTTATTGTGCACAATATCACCGATACAATAAAGATCCCCCTTCAGCAGTTCTTCCTCCGCCTTACGTATGGCATTTACGACACCCGTACAAAAACCTGAATTTTTATCAATCTCTACTTGCATACAAAACGATACGGATATGAAAATAATATTTCATGCTCCTCTGCCTTCCTCTCCCCTCTTTTTTTCCTCTATTTTCGATAACATCATCTGAATTTCTTCCTCAACTGTCATCTCACTGTTATCAATCAATACAGCATCTGCAGTCTTTACCAAAGGCCCTTCCGTACGATGTTCATCCAGATTATCCCGCCTTCTAACATTCTCTTCAACTTCGGCATAATTTACTTTTTCTCCCTTCTCCAAAAGCTCTTTATATCTGCGCATAGCCCTGACTTCAGGAGAAGCCGTCATAAAGAATTTCACTTCCGCAGCCGGAAATACCACACTACCAATATCCCGCCCATCCATTACAACTCCTCCCTTTCTTCCCATTTCCCGCTGCTGCTCTACCAAAAATTTACGTACGAACCCAATCCGGGCTATCAAACTCACTTTTTCCGATACCTGCATTGTCCGGATAAAAGGCTCAATGTATTCCCCGTTTAAATAGGTCTCGTAACACCCGTTTTCCGGATTATATTTAAAATCGATATGCATTTCCGGAAGACAATCCTTCAACCGCTCTTCATCCACCTGTTCCCCTTCTATCAACCCCTTTCTCATTGCTGCAAGAGTGACAGCCCTGTACATGGCTCCCGTATCAATATAAATATAACCCAAACGCGAAGCAAGCAATTTTGCTACGGTACTTTTCCCCGTAGACGAATGACCGTCCACTGCGATAATCAATGCCTTAGATTTTTCCATAATCTCTGCAAAGATATAATATTTTTATATAAGTCGTTTCTCCTCATTTAGGATTAGGTTTAAAATTCATGCAAACGTTTTTCAGATAATTTTATACCTGAATTGTCGAAAAATATCTCCGTATGGAAAAATTCTTCTTTTTCTTTCTCGCACTAAAATGTTAAATTCGCAACCGCAGGAAATCATTTCCGTTTATTTAGAAGATTACTCAACAAGAATAGAATATTATTATGACAACACCTATATTACCAAATTTATCCGTCCCCCAACAGGAAAAGAATCCGCTACTGGAAAATTTCAATACACCACACTCGACCCCACCTTTCGGCCGGATTCAGACAAAAGACTATCTCCCGGCCTTCGACCAGGCGATTGCCAGGGCACAGCAGGAAATCCGGCTTATTGCAGAATCTTCCGGCAAACCGGATTTTGAAAATACAATTGCGGCCCTGGATGCTGCAGGCGAAAGATTGAATACGGTCAGTGCAATTTTCTTTAATCTCAACTCTGCCAATACGAATCCGGAAATGCAAAAGATAGCACAGGAAATCTCCCCAAAACTGACAGCATTCGGAAACAGTATTTATATGAATCCCCGACTCTTTGAACGGGTAAAACAAATATATGAGAAGCGGTCTGAACTCTCTCTGCCGGCAGAACAATCAACTTTATTGGATAAAACCTGGAAGTCCTTTATCAACGGAGGAGCCAATCTGAAAGGGGAAGCGAAAGAGCGGTTTAAAGAAATCACAATTGAACTCTCCAAATTAGGATTACAATTTGAAGAAAACTTATTGGCAGAAACCAATAACTTCGAACTCTTGCTCACCGAAGAAAGGGATTTATCCGGTTTACCGGAGGGAGTCGTAGAAGCCGCCGCTTTAGCCGCTAAGGAAAAAGAGAAAACAGGCTGGCTTTTTACTTTGCATGCCCCTAGTTACGGACCGTTTATGAAATACGCCGATAACAGAGAACTGAGGGAAAAAATGTACCGTGCTTATAATTCCAGGAGTAATCATCAGAATGCTCATGATAACCGGGAAATCATCCGCCGTATCACAGCTCTCCGGCTAGAAAAAGCTCAAATCATGGGATATCCGACTTTTGCTGATTATGTACTCACAAACCGCATGGCCGAATCTCCTGAAGAAGTCAGCCATTTTCTGACCCAATTGTTTACGGCTTCTCACCCCTTCACTTTACAAGAGAAAAAAGAAGTGGAAGAGTTTGCCCGTTCCCTGGGCTTTAATGACGAATTACAACGCTGGGACTGGAGTTATTACTCCAATAAACTGAAACAAGAAAAATATGCCCTGGACGACGAGATGCTCAAACCTTACTTTAAATTGGAAAATGTACAGAAAGGGATTTTCGATCTGGCAAATACCCTCTACGGCTTGCAATTTGAAGAAGTAAACAATATTCCCAAATATCATCCGGATATCAAAACTTTCGAAGTTTATGATCAGGATCGCTCGTTTCTGGCCGTACTCTATGTCGATTTTTTCCCCCGTGCCAGTAAAAGCGGCGGAGCATGGATGACCGAATTCCAAAATCAACATATTCAAAATGGGAAAGATATACGTCCGCAAGTTTCCCTGGTGATGAATTTTACCCGCCCGACGGAAAGCAAACCGTCCTTGCTCACATTCGATGAAGTCACTACTTTCCTGCATGAATTCGGTCATTCCCTACACGGCATGTTATCGCGGAATACTTATAATGCAACCGCCGGTACAAGTGTTTACCGGGATTTTGTAGAACTTCCCTCCCAAATCATGGAGAATTGGGCCCTGGAAAAAGAATGGCTGGACAAATGGGCCGTTCACTATGAAACCGGAGAAAAGATTCCAACCGAATATATTGAAAAAATACGACAGGCCGCTAATTTCCAGAGCGGGTACTTAACAGACCGCCAGCTAAGCTTCGGGATGGTGGACATGGCCTGGCACAGTATCACCCAGGCAGTAACAGGTTCCATCACAGATTTTGAAAGAAAAGCAATGCAAGCCACCGAAATTTTTCCACCTGTCGAAGGGACTTGTTTTTCCACTACTTTTGCACATATTTTCGGAGGAGGATACGCAGCCGGTTATTATAGTTATAAATGGGCGGAAGTACTGGATGCCGATGCTTTCTCTGTCTTTCAGGAAAACGGCATTTTCGACCCGGTAACCGCCAAATCCTTCCGGGAAAATATCCTTGAAAAAGGAGGCTCTGAACACCCGATGACCCTATACATCCGTTTTCGCGGCCATAAGCCTACTGTAGATGCTTTACTCAAAAGAAGCGGATTGCAATGAGAGAGATTCCCGGGACCAAAATAAAACGGAGTCCCGGCTTTTGGTATATTTTGTATGTTTTTACAAAATATACCGGATTTATTAAATCCATATTTCCGGTTCCCGGCGGACACTGAATTTTTCGAATAACATAGCCGTATAAGGCGTATCAAAAACACGGGCTTCCACCGGGCATTCTTTTACACAAGCACAACACTTGATACATAATTCCGCTTTACTCCGGGGGAGCTCTCCTTCAATGGCCGCCGTCGGACATACTTTCGCACATATACCGCAACGGATGCAAAGTTCTTCCCGGGTGACGGGAGTCTGAAGAGTAGCGGCACCTTTTTCCTTGTAAGGGAAATTCCCCGGTAATTTTACTGTTTCTGCCTCTTCCAGCCGATTAATACGTTCCAATTTTTCTTTTATCCGCTTTCCAAACGCCCAAGCTTTCGATTTATCCATTACATCCGGACGTCCGGCTGCCACAGGCATTTTCCTCCGGCTATACGAATGTTCACCGATAAAAGCCGCTCCTGCAACGGAAACGAAACCGGCTTTCATCATATAATCGGATAATTCCCGTAAAGCATCTTCAAAATCCCGGTTTCCATATACCACAACCGGAACAACAGCTGACGTTTCCCCCTTGATATGCCTCAACCGCTCGACTGCTGTCTCCGCTACCCGCCCACCGTATACCGGTACCCCGATAATCACCAAAGCCTCCTTTATTTGAACCGGCTTCTCCGGAATTGAATAGGTCAGGTCGATCTCCTCTGTCACTTCAGCCCCGTACCCTTCGGCAATAGCCCGAACTACCTTTTTGGAAGTATGGGTAGGCGAAAAATAAACCGTATATATTTTCCGATATTTCATTTTTAATTCTGTTTATTCCTGTGAAATTATAAACAAAGGTAAATAAAAAACAATAAAATTTGTAAATTTGTCACATATTAGATTACCTGAAACAAGAGTATGCATAAAAAAGCCGGCCTTAAATTACTGTTATCCTATTCTGTTCCAGCAGCAATCAGCATGATGGTAGCCGCTTTTTGCAATATCACGGACCGATGGTTTATCGGCGAAAACGAAGGTATTTCTGCACTGGCAGGTTTGTCCTTAACCTTGCCCCTGATGGTGCTCCTTACTGCCATCGGCTCTATTGTAGGAACAGGTGGCGCCATTTTATTGGCAGGATGCCTTCGGAGAAAAGAGAGGCAGGTTGCCGAAAAAATATTGGGTAATACATTTTCCCTTACTTTATTGATTTCATTGTTGATCATTTTTATTTTATCCGGTTTTCAAAAAGAAATTATCTTTCTGTTTGGGGGCCGTACTGAAACTCTCCCCTATGCTATCCGTTACCTGAATATCATTATTCCCGGAAGTATATTTTTAAACCTGACAGCAGGCCTTACCAATTGTATGCGGGTTTGCGGATTTGCCCGGAAAGCCACCCGTATCATTTTTTCCGGTATACTGCTCAACATTATTTTCGATTATTATTTTATCTCTGTTCTGCAGATGGGCATCGAAGGAAGCGCCATAGCTACCGTTTTATCAATGGGAATCTGCGCTATACTCATTTTCATCCATTTTCTTACCCCATCCAATCCGGTCGCTTTACGAAAAATATATTTCAAACCGGAAGGACGGCAAACCCTTAAAATCATACTGACCGGTATGACTCCATTTTTTATGAATCTGACAATCTGCACCGTCAGTATTATTATGAATAATTATCTTGTGATTTACGGAGGCACAATCGCTATCGCCGCTTACGGTATTATCAGCAGTTATACAATATTAATTATGATGACGATCTCCGGCATTTGCCAAGGAATGCAGATTCTGATCCGCAATTATTCAGGAATCGACAAAGTCCGGTTATTCCGGCTGGCCGTATATACAGGAGCCGGCATTAGCTGTACAGGCTTTATTTTCGGCGAATTTTTTACAGATCATTTTATCACTCCTTTTACTTTATCTCCAGGACTTATCCATATCACTAAAACCGGACTGCATATCGTATTCTGTACTCTTCCTATTCTGGGTTTCCAGTTGATTGTCGCCAGTTTTTTCCAATCCATCGACAAAACCCGCAAGGCTTTGTTTATCAATATGTCCCGTCAATTTGTCTTCCTGATCCCTTCTCTTTTTATTTTCTCCGGACTTTGGGGATTAAACGGGATCTGGATAGCTGTACCTTTTTCCGACCTGCTTTCCACCTTCATTACCACTTTATTTATGAAACGGGAAAAAAATCACTTCAGCAGGGTAGAAGCTATTCCGAATTCCTGAACTTCCTTCTTCTTTCTAGTTGCATAATAGAAGGTATAAAAAACGATATTATTCCTAAACCTAAAATCAAAACCCCTCCGAGTATAAAAGACCGGCTTATCCCTATACTGTCGGCAATAAAACC
>JAEXFF010000299.1 GCA_023400335.1 Bacteroidota bacterium | reverse complement strand
GCTCTCTGCTGTTCTTCCGGATCAAAACTAGTAAATAAACTGTCCACGTCAACTACCCAATTCCGGGTCTCCAACCGCAAAATGCTATCTTTTTTTACACTAGAAGCTTTACTTTTTTCGAAACCGGTACTCAATATACGGGTAGCATCCATATTCTTCCGGCCGTCTACAATTTTTTGTAAGGAATCTATCGTATATTTTAACTGATTCAAATTCAACATAATAGCAGAACGAAACATATCTTCATCCGTCCTTTTCAATTCATTACCCGGTAAATCGATTAACAAACTCTGTTTATCAAATTTCAATCTCCTGAAAGGGAAAGTTCTCCGGTTGGTAGCTTTCATTCCTTCATCCGTATAAGTACGCCCGTGAAAAAGCACCAGTTCCATGACATTATCGTGTGGATTACTGACCATAATACCGGAATCGGCCCGGGTTACTTCGTAATTTCCGGGTACAGTTTTATGATTATATATCAACATATTATACATCATTCCGGTTTCCTTGTTGATCTTATCAATTTTTATACTATATCCTTCCAGGTCGTTTGTAAAAACTCCTTCTTTGAAAGACAATTCCGGCTTATGTCTTTTTATATCATACAAAAGGCTACCCGCTTTCAGATTCGCAACCGGTAATATATTGTTCGAAAAGAAAAAAGCAAAAATGGTGAGGAATATGATAAATACAATCAGGGGATACATGATCCGGTAAAGAGAAATACCGGCTGCCTTCAGTGCTATCAACTCGTAGTTTTCCCCTAAAGTACCGAAAGTCATAATTGAAGAAAGCAGTACGGCTAAAGGCAATGCCATAGGGATCAAAGAAACAGAGAAATAAAACAATAATTCTGCTATAACGGAAAAATCCAACCCTTTTCCTACCAATTCATCAATGTAACGCCATAGCATCTGCATCAATAGTACAAACATACTGATAAAGAAAGTCGCCACAAAAGGGCCACTAAAACTTTTCAGCATAAACACATGTAATCTCTTCATCTGCAAACCTTCGTATTAAGCAGCCACAAATGTAGAAAAAATTAGGGAATTTGAAAATGAGAAAGTTGGGTTTCGGACGTTTCTATCCATTATTTATAAAAACAATTCAGATACTTTTTTCTTTAAGCTCCCAAATTACGATGCAAAATATCCATTTGTTTATCCCACAATCCAATCGTATCCGCTTCATCTTCCGGATCTGTAAAATCAGTAATTAACAAGGCGACATCTTCTGTCAAAGGATGAACCTGAATACTGAATTGAAAATATTCTTTCGGATCGTCACTATCTTCCCAACGGAAACGAACAAACACATTGTTTTTTTTATCAATCAACACAGCCGGATGCTCTGTCCCATTCCAAATAAAGATAAATTTTCCCTCTTTTTGTATTACGTCATCTGCAAACCATTCAGATAAACCGGCAGCGGTGCTCAAGCGTGAAAAAAGTACTTTTACAGATGATGAAAAAATATATTCCAACTCTATTTTTTTCCGCATATTTTTTAAATTTGAGCACAATATACTAAAACTATTTGTAAATGCAAAATCAAAAGAGCAGGATAAGTCTTCCGCAACATTAAAATCAAGCGAATTTTTCATCCCCGAATTCCTGATAAATAGCCTTTACAAACCGTTTCTCCCATTCATCCTCCCCCCGCTTTCCGACATTGGACAAACGGATAATGACTTCCGCCCAAGAAAGCTGATACAGGTCGATTGCCGGCAAATACGTATGATCGTCGTCTTTTCCCGTTTCCGCCAATATCCCTTTATCGATCAATTGTTGCAATACAACTTGCAATTTACTCGTACTCATACGCAGTTCATCACAAATCATTCCCAAGGTCGGGATGTTATGGTTTTGTATATATATTCTGGAAATATAGGTAAGTATCCGTAAAGAAATTTCTACATTATCTATCCACCGGCTTTCTTTATCCATGACATCCCGGAACATAAAATGCCGGTTCTTTATAATATAGCATAATTCCGTTCCCCACAATACGATACTCCAGCTCAACTGTAACCACACCAATAATAAGGGTAATGCAGCCAGGCTCCCGTATATTGCATTATAAGAACTGACCCCGATTTGAAAACGGATATAAAACCACTGTACAATCTGATAAACAGAACCAGCCACAATCCCTGCAACTAAAGCATATTTAAACTGAACCCGGGTGGTCGGCATAAACATATAAAGAAATATAAACAACATCCACACCAGGATAAATGGCAAGAAATTCAGCAAAGTAATGATCAGGGAACTGGCATAGCTCAAAAATCCGTCCTCCATGGCAATCGTCTGAAGGTTGGATGTAAGAAAAACATTTATACTACTGATCAGGATGATGAAAATAGGAGCAATAAACATAATCGAGAGATAGTCGGTAAATTTTTTAGTAACACTCCTTCCTTTTACCACTCCCCATATCTGATTCATTGCCAGTTCAGTATTCCCCAGTACTCTTATTACAGCCCACAATAAAAAGACGATGCCGATTCCGGTAATCAATCCGCTCTGCGTATTTTCTAAAGCTTGATTAGCAAACTGAAGGACAAAATCCACAATCTCCGGATTTGTTAAAGTTTGCTGATGCAACTGTTCTTCCAATAAAGTATAAACTCCAAATCCCTTAGCAATTCCCAATGCCAAAGCCACTATAGGTACAAACGATAAAACCGAGTAAAACGTAAGAGCCGAGGCCGAGATAATACAGGAGTCTTTCACAAACCGGTGTACCGATATCACCAATACAGCCAAAATTTTTAAAAAGATATCCCCTAAAATGGTCGATTTCTTCCAATCTTTTCGTATGACAGCATAATAAAAATCCAGAGAGCCGTATTTTTTTAGTCTGATTTTGTATTTCTGCATTTTTCGGAAAATTAAAACTTTTACAATCAGTCAGGAAAATTTTGTTTTGCGGAAAAAAGTTCTCTTTCCCAAACAGAAAACTTCCGGCTTACAGTGAAGGAGGTTTTCCCCTTAAAAGGCAAAGATATAACATATCGGGTAACAAAAAAAGAAGGAATCTTCCGAAAATCCTGTTCTTTTGAGGAATGCGGCAATAAATTTCAGAATACGGCAACCTCCTGAACCTACTCCCCGATAAACAGAATTATCCCGGGATACCGCTTGCAGAATAAAATAAACAATAAGCTCTTACGCTAAAAACAGGATTCCCGAGCCCCTTCTCCTCTTTCCGGATCAGGCAAATAATCCGGAAACAGTTTCTTTTACAAAATCAGGTTCAGCATCCAAACGGAAAATATAATCCGCTTGTTTGTATACTAATTTGTGTTCCTTTTTAAAACGGTCAATTCCTCCTCCTGTAATATTCAGCATAATTACAGCCTCCTTTGCAATTTTCCCCTCTTGTACAGCTTTTATCAAAGAAGCGATTGCCACACCAGCAGCAGGTTCAATATCACATCCTTCCAGGCGCCAAAATAATTCCATAGCAGACAACGTCTCCTTATTTGTCGCCACCAGAACGTCTCCTCCCGTTTCCGTCAAAGCATCGAACAATCCGCCTTTCACTGCATAGGGAGGTTTCCGGTTGGAAAGAACTTTTGCACAAATTTCTCCCACTTGCTGACGGGATACTTCATCTGCCACCGGTAACAAATTCCGGGACCCTCTTTTCCAGGCATCGTATATAGGCGTAAAAGGAATATTCTGAGATACCATCAACTTCATCAAATTTTTCCCGTAACGTCCGTCTACAATGAAACGTTTATTGGCTTCCCAGGCAGCAATAGCACCTGTGCCACTTCCTACGGCCTGAAAATAATAATCCGGAATCCGGCCAATGGTTGTCACGGCTGATAAGACCGTAGTACCCATTCCATCCCGGCGAGCTACATTCTTTGCTCCTCCTTCCGGATAAAATTGTTCCATCTGACAAACAATATTGGAAAGATGTATGGCGTCGAAGTAATCACTCCCACTTTCAGTGGCGATTACTTTTACACAAGGATTCAGAGGACGGGCCGCCCACATCGCATCCATACAATCTGCGGGGATACATAATAAAAGCGGAATATTATTTTCCGAACATACCCTGGCAAAAGCCCGGGCAGTATTCCCGGCCGATGCTACCACCATTACTTTGTTACTATTCTGATTGATACGGGCACAAACGGCATAAGCTTCACATTCCTTAAAAGCTCCCGTCATCATAAAAGCCCCTTTTTCAGGCCAATATCCATTAAAAGTGATATAAAGATTAGACAATCCCAATTCCTTTGCCAACCCGACACTCTTATAGGTAACAGGAGCACCGGAACCTTCTAAAGTCCGGCAAATAGGCAACCAATCTGAAAACTTATAAAGACCAGGCAAATACTCTTTTACTTCTAATTGTTTCTTGGCATATTGCGCAAAAATCAAAGCAGCACCGTCTTTATTCGGGCAGTCTAATTCCCAGTCCCCATCTCTAAACTTCTTCCCACAACAACGGGATTCCAAGACATAATCGGTCATTTCCAATGTTTTCACTTTAAAGCATATTTCATTCAATATGCAAAATTAAAGTATTTTGTTATACCGGACTTGGGTATAAATACTACTTTTTAACCATTCCTTAGGAGAGCGGCAAAAAGTTCAACGATATTTCCGGTAGATGGTATATAATTCGAAAGGCATTTTCAGCAGATGGGAAAAGCGAATTTTACTCCCTCCTTTTTCTTCCCATCTATCCAGGGGAATTTCCTTTACTACCACATTATAGTCCGCATGTCCCTGCCGTATCCGAAGCAAAAGTTCCACATCAAACAACCAGGGAGAATGAAAAGGGCGGGCAAATATTTCCCGGGCAACTGAAGTCGTAAAGATTTTAGCTCCGCATTGGGTATCGTATGCATTTAAACGGAAAAGTAAACCCACAACAGTTGCAAAAATACGTCCCATATAATGACGTAAGGGTTTTCTGCTTACCCTGACTCCCATCCTTTTGATCCTCGATCCCATAACGACTACTACATTTTTTTCAGTCTCCAATACCCTGGCCAACCGGTACACTTCCGGAAGCGGAGTTGCCAGATCCGCATCCATAAATCCCACCCACTCATACGTATTCTTTTCCGATACCTGTACAATTCCGGAACGTACAGCTTCCGCTTTCCCCTGATTCGGTTTCTTATTTACAGCCAGAATACGGTCCGGAAAAAGAGACTGCATATTTTCCAATACCCTCCACGTTTCATCCGTACTCCCGTCGTTTACAAAACAAATATCCATATCCGGATTTTCCTTTAGAAAACTCAGATATACGTCTACAGCCAAACGATTTGCTTCATTGTAGCAAGGTACTATGATACAGATTTTTTTCGGCATAATACATAAGTTGATAAACCCGGCAAACGGATCCCGATTGAATTAAAAATTCTCCCTACATGATAATCAAAAGTCAATACTTTCTTTAACAAAGATGTCCAC
>JAEXFF010000141.1 GCA_023400335.1 Bacteroidota bacterium | reverse complement strand
GCCTAACTGCCACTTACGAACAACAAGTATGCGGATTAATTGAAGGGGGAGCGGATATTTTACTTGTAGAAACGGTTTTCGACGGCTTGAATGCAAAAGCGGCCCTGTATGCGATCGACAAAGTACAGACCGGAAAAGCAAGTCGTTTACCGGTAATGGTATCTGCTACAATCAACGACAAGAGCGGACGAACCCTTACCGGACAATCTTTGAATGCATTGTATACAGCTCTTTCCCATTATCCTTTATTGAGTTTCGGTTTAAACTGTTCTTTCGGAGCAAAAGATTTACTGCCTTTTGTAGAACAACTCCATAAATTCCTGCCTTGCGGGTTGAGTCTTTATCCCAATGCAGGACTTCCGAACGAGATGGGGGAATATGACGAATCACCCGGATATACGGCATCCCTACTCAAGTCAATCGCTCAAAAAGGCTGGTTAAATATAGCCGGGGGATGTTGCGGAACAACACCTGCCCACATCCGGGCGATTCGGGAAGCTTTACAAGGACTTCCCCCCAGGATTCCGGTTCCTGCTTTCCCCCAACTGGTTGTAAGCGGTCTGGACAGCATTGCTATCAACAAAACCCTCAACAACTTTGTCAATATAGGTGAACGCACCAATGTGGCCGGTTCCGCCAAGTTTGCCAAGTTAATTCATGCCGGTGCTTACGATGAAGCCAGCAGTATTGCCCGGAAACAAATCGAAGACGGAGCTTCTGTCATCGACATCAATATGGACGATGCCATGCTGGACAGCGCCAAAGAAATGGCTACTTTTATCCGTATCATCAGCAATGACCCTGACATTTCCAAAGCTGCCCTGATGATCGATTCTTCCGACTGGAATACTTTACTTTCCGGTTTAAAGAATGCACAAGGAAAATGTATTGTCAATTCGATCAGCTTAAAAGAAGGAGAAAAAGAATTTTTAAGAAAAGCTGCTGAAATCAAGCGACTGGGAGCTGCGGTGGTAGTCATGGCATTTGACGAAAAAGGCCAGGCCGTAACTTACGAACGCAAAATTGCAATCTGTCAAAGAGCTTATCACCTTCTGACGGGAAAAGCGGGGTTTACGCCTGAAAATATTATTTTCGATGTGAATATTCTGGCTGTCGGCACAGGTATGGAAGAACACAGCAATTATGCAGTCGACTTTCTCCGGGCAGTCGAATGGATAAAAAAACATCTTCCCGGCAGTTCTACTTCCGGAGGAGTTTCTAACCTTTCCTTCTCTTTCCGGGGAAACAATCCGGTCAGGGAAGCCATGCACTCCGTATTTCTATATCATGCAATTGCTGCCGGTCTGGATATGGCTATCGTCAATCCGGCCCTCTTACAGGTTTACGACGATATACCTCCCCAGCTTCTCCAGGCCGTCGAAGATGTTATACTGAATAAAAATCCGGAAGCGACAGAACGCCTCATAGAGCTGGCGGAAAAGATGAAAGCTTACAAAGCTGAAGGGAAAACAGTCAAAAATGAAAGTTGGAGAGACCAGCCTTTGGAAGAGAGACTTATTTATGCACTGGTAAAAGGGATTAAAGACCATCTGACCGAAGACGTGACGGAAGCGCTGGAACATTACTCTTCCCCCGTAGAGATTATAGAAGGTCCCCTGATGAAGGGTATGGATAAAGTAGGCACATTGTTTGGAGAAGGCAAAATGTTTCTTCCCCAGGTTGTCAAATCAGCCCGCATCATGAAAGAAGCTGTCTCCGTTTTACAACCCGGGATAGAAAGCAGTAATTCCTTACCTCCCGGCTCCGTGCGGAAACATAAAATTGTTCTGGCCACAGCGAAAGGAGATGTACACGATATCGGGAAGAATATTGTCCATATTGTCCTCAGTTGTAATAATATGGAAGTAATCGATCTGGGAGTTATGGTTGACAATCAGCGGATACTTGAAGCTGCCCGGCAATACCAGGCTGATATCATTGGCGTAAGCGGTTTGATTACTCCTTCTTTAGCAGAAATGGAAGATCTATGCCGCTTGCTGGAAAAAGCCCAGCTAAAAATTCCTCTCTTTGTCGGAGGAGCCACCACCTCCGGAGTACATACGGCTGTAAAATTAGCCCCCCTTTACAGCGGCGGGGTGATTCACGGCGGAGATGCTTCGAGGACTGCCGGTCTGATCAAAAGGCTTTTACAAAAACCGGACAATTATTTGCAAGAGTTACAGAGGGAACAGGAAAAAATACGGCAACTATACTACGAGGCTCATACTCCTATAATTCCCTATCCGGAAGCACAGGCATCAGCTCCCCGGTTCGCTCCGGAAAGTTATCTTTTGCCCGGGACTTTCGGAGAGCACAATTTACGGGCTCATCATCTGGACCTTCGCGAACTGGCCGACCGGATTGACTGGACTCCATTTTTCCATTTCTGGGGATTCAAGGGTAAATTTCCGGAAATTCTCTATACCAACGAAGAAGCTGACCGTACCTATCAGGCCGCCTTGGAAATGTTGGGGCAGATTATCGCCGGAAATGAATTTGAAGCTTCGATTGTCGTCAAATTCTTCAATGCCCGTTCGGAAAATAACCAGATCCTATTGGAAAACGGATATCATTTCCCCATGCTGAGGCAGCAAATACGAAATACTGAATATCTGTCCCTGGCAGATTATATAAACCCGGATCCGGCATTTAAAAGTACGGTCGGAATTTTCTGCCTGAAAGTCTCGGATACACATACATGTACAAACTGCCACGATTTCGCCCAGCTTCTCCGGGAAAGCTTATGTGCCCGCTTTACAGAAGCATTGGCCGAATGGATGCAGGAACAATTATCGGAAGGAACGCATATGATCCGCCCGGCTTTCGGCTACCCCGCCTGCCCCGACCATTCGCTGAAAAAAGAAGCTTTTCAAATATTGAATGCGACAGCGGATATCGGAGTAGAATTGACTTCTTCGTATGCTATTATTCCCACGACCAGTCTTTGTGGAATGCTAATCGCACATCCACAAGCTCATTACTTTAATATCAGTAAAATCAGTGAGGAACAATTGGACGTCTATTGCCGTCAAAGGGGATTTACAAGGGAAGAAGGGAAACGCCTTTTAGGTCCTCTTATAGACCATTAATTTTTTTCAAACAACAGATCTTCTGAACCGAAAATACTGTAATTGCAATCTCATGAAAATAACCGATATATTAAACCGTAAAGAAAAACCATTTGCTACTTTTGAGCTTGTGCCACCGCTCAAAGGAAGCGATATCAATAAATTATACAAAGCCATCGATCCCTTGATGGATTTTACACCTCCATTTATAAATATCACATTCCACCGGGATGAAACTGAATTCCGTCAAAAAGAAAACGGTTCTTTTGAAAAAATAACAGTTACCAAACGTCCCGGTTCGGTTGCCATTGCAGCAGCTATTATGAAGCGTTACCAGATAGAGGTAGTCCCTCACCTTATATGCGGGGGAGCTTCAAAATACAAATTGGAAAACGACCTGATCGACTTGAATTTTCTGGATATATCCAACGTAATGGCCTTGAGGGGAGATGCCATTCCCGGTCAGAAATATTTTATCCCGGAACCAGACGGACACAAATACAGCTGCGATCTGGTGAGACAAATTCACAATATGAATCAGGGAAAATATTTGGACGAAACGCTGACAAACGCAATTGCGACCAATTTTTGTATCGGCGTTGCCGCTTATCCCGAAAAACATTACGAAGCTCCTAATCCGGAAACCGATATTTTGCATTTAAAACAGAAAGTAGATGCCGGAGCGGATTATATCGTCACCCAAATGTTTTTCGATAATAACCGCTTTTTCCACTTCGTCGATAATTGCCGTGCTGCCGGAATAACGATTCCTATTATTCCCGGTCTTAAACCGATATCGACGCCTGCCCATATCGAAATGCTCCCCCGGGCTTTCCGCATTGATTTACCCGAAGCGCTCATGAAAGAAATACGGAAATGCAAAGACAGTCAGGAAATATATCAGGTCGGAATTGAATGGTGCACGATGCAAAGCAAAGACTTACTGGCACATGGCGCTCCTGCCATTCACTATTATACCATGGGGAAAGCCGATAATATCCGGACAATTTTAAAACGAGTATTCTGATGGACATTTACGATTATATCATCCTGATTATTCTAGGATTCGCCGCCGGCTTTATCAACATCTTCGCCGGAGGAGGATCAATGCTGGTCGTCCCTTTTCTCATTTTTCTGGGACTTCCGGCAAATATCGCCAATGCAACGAACCGGATTGCCATTTTATTACAAAACACCGTATCTGTATTTACTTTCCAGCAAAAGAAAATTTTAAATCTGAGGACAGACTACAAACTTTTATTCCCTGTCCTGCTGGGAAGTATAGCCGGTGCTTTTGCAGCGGTAGATATCCAAAAAGAAATATTGGAAAAAATTATAGGAGGATTATTGATTGTTATGTTCTTTATGATATGGATAAACCCAAACGCCTGGATTCGGGCTAATGCCGAAAAAGCCCATAATAAACATCCCTTTTTGCGTTTTCTTATCTTTTTTGCCATCGGTTTCTACGGCGGTTTTATCCAGATCGGAGTGGGGTTTTTCCTTTTAGCCGGCCTGGTACTCGGATGCGGTTTCGATTTACTGAAAGCCAATGCCGTAAAAATATTTTTGGTTCTTTCCTATACTGTAATTGCTTTAATTATCTTTATTTTTTACGATCTGATTGACTGGAAAGCCGGCTTAATACTTGCCTGTGGCAATATGGGAGGAGCCTGGGTAGGTACCCGTCTCAGTATTAAATGGGGAGCCACCTACATCCGCTATATTTTATTGGCCGCCTTGCTTTTAGTCGCCCTGAAACTTTTCGGCTTATTTTAATATTTATTTTTCTTTGTTTTATATACAAACATCGTCCGGATAAACCTTTTAAAATTGATTTTAATCTTTCTCCATTGCTCAGCTCATTTTCCTGCACTTTCTGATTCAACCGCTATCCTAAAATTATTCTATTTTAATTTTTTCTATTTTTTTAATTTAATTTTAATTTATATTTTTGATAACCCATTTTTTAAATCTCCTTATATGAGAATTGCGTTTTATTTATTGCTAAATTTATTTTTTTTCCCTGATCTTCTTTTGGGACAAGTCTATCTGGATCCGGAAAAGTCCATTGAAGAAAGAGTTGAAGACGCTTTGTCCCGCCTGACATTACCGGAAAAAGTAGCGATGTGTCATGCCCAGTCGAAATTCAGTTCTCCGGGGGTACCCCGTTTGGGTATTCCGGAAGTATGGACCAGCGACGGTCCGCACGGTATCCGGGCTGAAGTTTTTTGGGATGAATGGTACAATGCGGGATGGACAAACGATTCTTGTATTGCTTTCCCTGCCTTGACCTGTCTGGCAGCCACCTGGAATCCAGAAATGTCGGCTCTCTATGGGAAATCCATAGGAGAAGAAGCCCGTTACCGGAATAAAAATGTCCTTTTGGGACCG
>JAEXFF010000123.1 GCA_023400335.1 Bacteroidota bacterium | reverse complement strand
CAGTTGGTACTATTTTTATTTCTTTGCGGAGGATTATTGAAATTGTATGCAGTGGACAAAGGTGTCTTGAGAATATCCACGGATGCCACAGACTTAATCTTGCGGGTTGCCGCTAACGGGCGGCTTTATCAGTCTTATTTAGGCCCCCGTTTGCTTAACGAATCCGATATGCAGCATTTTCCTGCTTCTACCCGGTCCGGTTCGGGAGAAAGTATTTCCAAACAGGGTTGGGAGGCTTATCCGGCTTCGGGTATGGAGGATTATTTTGAGCCGGCTTTGGGCGTGATTCATCACGACGGAAATATGACGACGCTGCTGAAATATATATCTTCCGGTACCCGGGAAATAAATGAGAATGTTTCGGAGACATGGGTACAGTTACGGGATGAGGTTTATCCGGTGGAAGTCAAATTATATTACAGGGCTTTTCATAAAGAAAATGTCATTAAGACGTGGACGGAAATCAGCCATAAAGAGAAAAAACCGGTGACATTGTTCCGGTATGCTTCGGCTATGCTTTATTTTGAAAGCCCGCATTATTACCTGACAGAATTCAGCGGTGACTGGGCAAAAGAGGTGGGCATGAGTGTTCAGTAATTACAATTCGGAAAGAAAATTATAGATACGAAACTAGGATCGCGGGCAGCTATGCATGTTTCCCCGTTTTTCCAATTGGGGTTCGGACAGCCGGTGACGGAAACCCAAGGGACGGTTTTATTGGGAACATTGGGATGGACCGGAAATTTCCGGTTTACTTTTGAAGTGGATAACGCTGGAAATTTGAGGGTGATCTCCGGTATTAATCCGTATGCTTCTCACTATGAATTAAAGCCTGGAGAGTTATTTAAAACACCTGAGTTTATTTTTACCCTGAGTGAAAAGGGTTGTGGGGAAGCCAGCCGTAATTTGCACGATTGGGCCCGTTGCTATCAGATAAAGGATGGAATGGCGGATCGGTTGACTTTACTGAATAATTGGGAGAGTACCGGTTTTGATTTTAATGAAGAGAAATTGCTCGCCTTGATGCAGCAAGCTAAACATTTAGGTGTGGATTTATTTTTACTGGACGACGGCTGGTTTGGAAATAATTATCCCCGTAATAATGATAAAGCCGGTTTAGGAGATTGGGAGCCTATGCACGATAAACTGCCGGATGGAATAGGAGCATTGGTAAATGGAGCTGAAAAGGCCGGTGTAAAATTTGGAATCTGGATAGAACCGGAAATGGTCAATCCGAAAAGTGATCTTTTTCAAAAGCATCCGGATTGGGTGATTCATCAGCCGGACCGGGAGGCTTATTATTTCCGGAATCAACTGGTATTGGATTTAAGTAATCCGAAGGTACAGGATTATGTGTATGGAATTGTCGATAAACTGATGACGGAGCACCCGGAGATTGCTTTTTTTAAATGGGATTGTAATAGCCCGATTACGAATATTTATTCTCCCTACCTGAAAGAGAAGCAATCTCAGTTGTATGTCGATCATGTGCGGGGAATTTACCGTGTTTTGGAACGTATTCAAGTGAAATATCCGCATCTGCCGATGATGCTGTGTGCAGGCGGAGGCGGGCGTTGCGATTATGAAGCGTTAAAATATTTTACGGAATTCTGGCCCAGTGATAATACTGATCCCGTAGAGCGTTTGTTTATTCAGTGGGGATTTTCTCAGTTTTTCCCGTCCAAGACCCTATGCGCACATGTGACGGGCTGGGGAAAACAACCCTTGAAGTTCCGGACTGATGTGGCTATGATGGGAAAGCTGGGATTTGATATCAATATTACAGATCTGAATGATGCAGAACAGGCATTTTGCCGGGGAGCCGTTGTAAATTTCAACCGCTTGAAACCGGTTATTTTAGGTGGGGATCTGTTCCGCTTGGTTTCTCCTTATGAAGCTGAACATGCCGCTTTGATGTATGTGAGTAAAGAGAAGAAAAAAGCAGTGCTTTATGCTTATACTATTCATCCCCGTTTTGGGGAAAAACTTTTTCCGGTCCGCTTACAGGGCTTAGATCCCGGCTGTCGGTATAAGGTGGAAGAAATCAATCTTATGCCGGGACAGAAATCTAAATTTTCAGAAAATGGAAAAGTTTTTTCCGGAGATTATCTGATGAAAGTCGGATTGCCTGTTTTTACAACTCAGTCAACGACTAGCCGTATCATAGAGATTACGTCAGAATAAAATTATAAAGACTGTTTTCGTTTTAGGTTTACCGGAACTGACCCTATTCCGGCAGACCTGAATCTTTATTCATTTATTTCGAATATTTCGCGTACTTTTTCTTTCAGATTAATGACATCTATAGGTTTTGAGATATAGTTATTAAATCCGCTTTTCAATATCTGTTCAATGTCTTGGGCATAAGCGTAAGCAGTGATTGCGATGATGGGAACTGTGGTTGAAATTTTACGAATTTCAGCAGTGGCTTCAAATCCGTCAATCCCAGGCATACGAATATCCATCAACACGAGTTGAGGATGCTGTTGTTTGTAAAGTTCTATGGCTTCTTTTCCGTTCCAGGCATGGAGCAAAGTGTAATTGGACTGCAAAATACATTTTAGTAATAAGTAGTTATCGGAATTGTCTTCGGCAATCAGAATCATGGGTTTAAAAGAGAGCGTTTCTTTTTCTTCAGACAAAGTATTAGATGCAGTTGGGGTTTCTATGTTATTTTGTCCGGAGGAAAGAACAGAAGGAGTTTTTTCGTTGTCGTTCATTTGGATTACCATTGAAATATTTTAGGAATGGAAAGGCCCAGGAATTCAAATTTATTCACACACATATAAATCTTTTAAAGTAATAAGTATTATTACGTTAAAAGGAAAGACAAAGGTACGTTTTTTGATGAGCGGAAAACAAATACAAAATTTTTTTGTGGAGAGCAACAAAAAATATTTATCGTATTTACAATCAATTATTTGTATTCATTTTAAATTATTTTCCCGTCTTCATACAAAT
>JAEXFF010000107.1 GCA_023400335.1 Bacteroidota bacterium | reverse complement strand
GACAACAATGCTTCCATGCAGACAAACCTGTTTCCAATCCATCAAATTCTTTTAAAAAAGTTAGTAGCTTTCAATCCACAGACAGACCGGGAAATTTTACTACAGGACGAAGATGTCAAAAACCTACAACCCAATTGGGAAGATTTGCCAGCTACCTTATTTACCAAATTCCAAATTTTAAATCTCTCAGAGGATCCTGCAGATTATACGTTGATAGTGAATAATTTCAGTGGAAGCAGTGCTGCCAATTTATTGGGGCGTTTTGTTTATTGCGACCCTTCTATTCAAGAACTGGTAGAAGCTATTGCCCGCAAGGAACAAGAAATATATAAAGATCAAATTGTAGCAGAAATATCTCATATTCCGGATTCCAGAGTAGGGAATGTATTAGCCCGTCCCAATTTCCGGGAATATGAAATTTTATATTTGGCGAATTCCACCCTGGAACGGGAACGAATTCTCTATCCGGCCGACCTATTTTTGTCTGTACGGAACAACCGTTTGCTATTACGTTCCCAGCGACTCAACAAATACATCCTCCCGCGCCTCTCTACAGCTCATAATTACAGGAATAATCCTACTCCTGTATACCGTTTTTTATGTGACCTGCAATGCCAGGGTTTAAGGGCCTCTCTTCTGTTTAACTGGGGAAGTATAGAAGAACAATTGGATTATTTACCGCGGGTAAGGTATAAAAATATCATTTTGTCCGAAGCCAACTGGAAAATTGCCGTAAAAAGTATGGAAAATCTGACCAAAGAAACGGATCCGGAAAAATTAATGGAAAAAGTGAAAAGTTGGCAAGCTCAATTACAATTACCCCGTTATGTTTTTTTAGCCGACGGAGACAATAGGCTGCTCATTGATTTAGAAAATCCCGTAAGCCTGCGGGTTTTTCTGAATATGTTGAGCAACCGCAGACAAATTACCCTGGAAGAAGCATTATGCGATCAGTATTCTTTGGCAAAAGACAAAGAAGGACGCACCTTTCTGCACGAATGTATTGTTTCCTTTTATAAATCTCAAAATTAAGGACCTATGAAATCCGCTATAAAAAGAACATTTTACCCGGGAGATGAGTGGCTATATTTTAAATTATATACCGGTATCAAAACCGCTGACGACATTCTGATTCATTCCGTGTTTCCGGTGATTAAAAAATTGATGCGGGAAGAAATGATCACAAAATTTTTTTTCATCCGCTATTCAGACCCGGATTTTCACATCCGTTTCCGTATGTTAATAAAAGATCCCGGAAACTTAGGCTATATTCTGCAAACGGTGAATCAGAAATTACAAAAAGCCTGTAAAAGTTCTCAGATTTACCGGATACAATTAGATACTTATAACCGGGAACTGGAACGTTACGGCAAAGACTATATTGAATTTTCAGAAAGTATTTTCTCTGCCGACAGCGAATGTATTTTGTCGATACTCAAACTGCTCAGTAAAAAAGATGAAAATTACAGGTGGATGGTCGCACTGAAAATGATTGACTGCCTTTTCGAAGATTTCGGGCTTCCTTTAACTGAAAAAGCTTCCTATATAGAAAGGATGAGCCTTTCTTTCAAACAAGAGCACGGGTTCAATGTACACAATATCAAATATTTAAATAAAATATACCGCCAAAGGAAACCCGAGGTCAATCTGGTAGTAAGCCATTTCCAGAAAACCCCGGAAGAAATCAGGCGCAGCCATACTATTTTACAAAAACGTTCCCAAAAAATCAAGGAACTCATTCAGACAGTAAAATCTGTACCCTTAAACGATCTTTCATCTTATATTCACATGATGATGAACAGATTATTTCCTTCTAAAAACAGAGTGTATGAGTTGGTCATTTACGACTTTTTGTTCGAACATTATAAAAGTGAAATAGCCAGGAATAAGCATCAAAAATAAGATGTATCCCGAAGTTTTTTGTCAATAACACTGTGAAAACAGGCAATCGTTTCGGCATACTCCAAATAGCATTAATCCGGTGTTTGAACAAGAAAACAGTTTAAAAACAGTCCGTCAGGTATATTTATTTACCGAAAGACTTGCATAAAAAAATTGTTTATTCATAAAGGTGCATTATTCCCTTTTTCCGGATAATTTCCGTAAAGACTAAATCAAATGCCGGTAAAATATATGTTTTTCCGTTCATTTTTATTATAGCCTCTTCTAATTCCAAGGTAATTTTATCTCCGGGCCGGTAATTTTCCAGTATTTCAGGGGCAATAATTATCCATAAACCGTAATTGACGGCCATTCGAAAAAAACTCCGGTTTACCGATTTCACGATTATTGCAGTGACCCCGGCCCGGACCAAACCTATTGCAGCATGTTTTATTAATCTTCCCCTGCCAAAATCTTCTCCTGCCAATATAATATCCCCAGTCTGCACACGTCTTGCAAAAGTTTCGTCCAGGCCGGAAAGCAGGTAAGGTTTCATTGCCTCTGCACTTTCTATAGAGATATTATATGTTTTTCTTTCCGGGAACAATTGATCTGCAGAAATATGATCGATATCTGCATAATTCCAAACATTTTCCTTTTTCCGGTCATCCCAAACGCTTACTGTAATAGCTTCGGCAGGAACGGACCAGTACTCGAATATTTCTTCCGGGTAAGCAACCTCTGCACAGAGTTTCCCCCGTAAAGCTGTCATAGCCACTGTAGCCGGGGAAGCTATATACTTCTCGACCCCTACGTCTGCCATACGGCGCATGGAATGACTATTCGTCGTTGAAATAAAACGTTTTGTTTCAGCTCCTAACATATGACTGCTTCCCAGACAAGGGCCGCAACTGGATCCCAAAACCGCCGCTCCCGCCTTCATAATATCATGAATCAATCCTTCTTTTATGGCTTGTATATAAATATCGTGAGAAGCCGGAACTACCGATAACTGAAAACCCTCAGCCAATTGTTTCCCTTTTAAAATACGGGCTACAATTCTCAGATCCTCAATGCGGCCAGATGAACAAGCTCCTATCAAACCTTCCTGAATCGTTATTTCACTCACCTCTCCTATGCCTTTTACTTCATCCTCAGGATAAGTCGCCATTACTAATGGAAATACTTTTCCCAAATCGATATGAAACTCTTTTGTATAGTAAGCATCTTCATCCGCCCATATTCCTTGTACAGCGTAATCCCCCAAATAATCCGCCAATAAATCGTCCGGAGGAAATACGGAATTGTTTACCCCCATTTCAGCCGAAATGTTTGCAATCGTCATACGGTCGGCAATTGTAAGTGTCCTTACCCCTTCCCCGTGATATTCAACCGACTGGTAATCTATATTCTCCTCTTTCAGCATTCCCATGATCCACAAAGCCAAATCTTTCGCATACACTCCTGTCCTGAATTTTCCACTCAGCGTAATTTTAACTGTTTCCGGAACCCGTAACCATATTTTTCCGTTTTTCCATAAGAAAGCTGTTTCTGTTTTATTTAAACCTACGGCAAAACTATTAAACGCACCTGCGGTACAGGTATGGCTGTCACTCCCTACTACTACCAAGCCCTGTCGTATAAATCCGGCCAAAACCTGATGACAGATACCCTTATCACAATCAAAAAAATGTTCAACCTCCTGCTCCTCCATAAAATCGTGGATGGAGTTGTAATCCCGGATTAATTCATCCGTTGTACCTGTCATTTTCCGGTCCAAAACAACGACCAAACGTTCAGGATGCAATACTTTCCGCCCCCGCATCTTCTCAAAAAGTTTTCTGATCCGGGCTGAATTGTCATGACTTAATACAATGTCAGGTTCTACATATACAATCGAACCGGCAGGTGCATTCAATATCTTTTCGACAAATGTGTTTTTCCTTTTATTTTTTTCCATCCTGAATTCTTAATTTATTCAAGTTTATTCCCGGATATTTTATCGGTAAATAAAATCCCTTTTAAATGATCTGTCTCATGCTGAAAGATCACAGCCGTAAATCCGCCAACAGTGTCTTTTATTTCCTGCCTCCTCCTTTCATCCCAATATTTTATAACCACAGTATCTGAACGACTGACGTCCCCAGTAATATCGGGAATGGACAAGCAACCTTCCTGTCCGGTCAACCGTCCCGGAGAATAATATACAATCTCCGGATTAATATAAGTCTCAAAGGGTTCTCCCGCTTTGTCAAAACGTTGCACCACAATCAGACACCTGCTGATTCCCACCTGAGGCGCTGCAATTCCGACTCCCGGATTATTCGTATCTTTTACCGTCGTCAATAAACCTTCTTTTAAAACCGGATAATATTCTGAATTCAGTTCCTCCTCTGTCAATTTTAAAGCTTTTTGCCTTAAAAAGAGAGAATCTTCCGGCTGACCAACGGTATAAATACGCATGATCTGTCCTCTTTGTGAGGAGATACATTCCCTTTCCTGTAAAGAAAAAACCGGTTTTTTACAATTCATACAAAGCATTGCTACCCCCAGCATACATCCCCATTTTATCACTTTACTCATTCTCTGCAGTTTTATTTTGTAACCGATTCATCACGTTTAGGATCTTAACTGTATCACTGTATACAATCTGATATTCCGGGATGCCCGGTATTCCTCCCATAAATACTTCCGGATTCCGGTATCGCATTTCGCTTTCCCTTATACTCTTCGCCGTCATATGAAGAGCATTTACCCCCGTATTTGCTATTTTCAAGGCATTTCCGGCATTTATTCCGCTCCCGGCCATAATTTGTATACGACCGTTTGCCCGTCTCACCAAATTCTCTAATTCGTTTACTCCTTCTTCGGCCGTATTCTTCAATCCGGAAGTCAGAATACGAAAACAGCCTGCCCGGATGACATCTTCCAAGGCAACTTCCGAATCCTCCACCATGTCAAAAGCCCGGTGAAATGTTACTTTAAGCGGAGCTGCCAGTTGTACCAATTCTGCCGTACGTTCAATATCGACATTCCCGTCCGGCTTCAAAACGCCAAGTACCACTCCCTCAATTCCCATCGTTTTGAGGGACAAAATCTCTTCTTGCATCTGTTTAAACTCTAAATCAGTATACAAGAAATCTCCTCCCCTGGGACGGATCATGATGTAAAGCTGAATTCCGGATGTCAATTTCCGGGCTAACTTTATCATTCCCAAAGAAGGGGTTGTCCCTCCATCGTACATTCCCGCACAAAGTTCAATCCGGGTAACTCCCGCTCTCTTTGCAGCCAAACAGGATTCCAAAGAATAAGCACAAATTTCCAGTTCACACCTCATATCTAACGGTATTATTATACAATTACTTTCAAAATATCAGACACTTCTATTATTCTACAGACTGTATTTCTACATTGAAAACGAACTTGAACTGCGTTAAAACTTCTTCTTTTACTTCCTCCAGGTCGACTGATTTTCCTTCATTTTCCCTCTCTATAGAAGTTACTCCTTTATCGACAAAGCCACAAGGATGAATATAATTAAAATAATTCAAGTCTGTGTTTACATTTAAAGCAAATCCATGCATACTGACATAACGGGAACATTTGACTCCAATCGCACATATTTTCCGTTCCGAAGGTTTCCCAACGTCCAGCCATACCCCGGTTGCCGCATTTATCCGTTCTCCTTTTATCCCGTATTTGCGTAGGGTACGTATAACGACTTCTTCCAGCCGATGGACATATTCCTTTACCCCTAATCCGAAGTTCTCCAGATCGATAATAGGATAAACAACAAGCTGCCCGGGACCGTGGAAAGTAATATCCCCTCCCCTGTCTACTTTGATAAATTCCGCCTGCTGAGTCCGCAATTGTATGGCATCCATTAACATATTGGATTCATGGCCACTTTTTCCAAGTGTATAGACAGGCCTGTGCTCCGTAAATAAAAGATAATTGGACGTCGGAACCCCTTCCGATTTTTCCAGTTTTATTTTTTCCAGCAATTTCTCCTGGAGTTCCCATACTTCCCGATAATAACTTAATCCTAAATCCTGATACTGTATTTTCATCCTGCTTTCATGTTTTGCCACCGGTTTCGATCTCATTTCCCTGAATTATCTCCTGCCAATGCTGTCCCCGACCCCCTTACGGTTTTTATTTTACGTGTTTTTCTGCATGATAACTGGACCTTACCAAGGGACCGCTTTCTACGTGCTTAAATCCTTTTTGTAAGCCAATCTGATGGTATTCTTCAAAAATCTCCGGATGAATATATTCTTTTACTTCCACATTGGCAGCAGTAGGTTGCAAATACTGTCCGATCGTCATCACACTACATCCGGCAGAACGAAGGTCGTCCATGGTTTCCAGAATTTCCTCCCGGGTTTCCCCTAAACCAAGCATAATACCGGATTTTGCCACCGTCCCGGAGGCAGCAATCTGACGTACTACCTGTAAAGACATCTCATAAGTAGCCCGGCTGCGTATATC
>JAEXFF010000068.1 GCA_023400335.1 Bacteroidota bacterium | reverse complement strand
ATGCAATACAATCCCAGAATGTCGGCTTTCCCTTCTTCTATGGAAGTATAATTGTCTTTTAGGGCACTGCGTACATCCTGTTTCCCGTTTAAGGTATATTTTATTCCCAGTCCGTGTGCCACTTCATGAAACATGGTATTTTCAAAAAAGGCATCGAAACGGATGTGTTTTTGTTGTTCCGGCGTAATCACGAGTTTGGATATTGGCACCAGGATATTATCGAATTTTGCCTGCATGGCATTTTTCAGCTGCAGTTTCCGGCTTCCTTTGGCAGCATGTACCCTTGGGTCGTTCGGCAGGTTTATAGCTATATTTTTACTTCCTGCATTGCAATCTCCGGCATAATAGATGACTTCGTAGACATTCATATCCGGATTGGCATTGGCTTTTTCTTTTTTATAGGCAGCTTCTACCGGCAGGTTTTCCTGTAATTTCGGTAAATAACCGGCATAAAGGGCCAGTTTTTTGCTCCACTCTTTGTCTTTTATCAATACTTGTCCGGAATGAGCGGCTTTATAACCGAACAAGGCATCTTCGTATGTCTCAATGGGACCAATGACAATGTCGAGGGTATTGTTTTTCATGTCCATCCAGGCCAGATCGCTGGCTAAGTAATCGTCACTTAAAAGGGCTGCTGCCCGTAAATTCAGGTAATTTTTCAGTTCCGGGTCTTCTGTCAGAGCAGCGGCTTGTTTCAGTAAATCGGCAGCTTCTGTTGTTTCTACCGGATAAGCTTCGTGAAAGGAAAGTACTTTCAGGTTTCCCCTGACGTCCCGGCGGAGAATACTGTACCAATCGGTTTTACGGGGATCTTTCAGGGCTTCAAATTCCTCTTGGGTCATATCGGCAGGGTAAAAATTAGCACCTAAGGGTTTGGGTTGAATTCCTTTCAGAAAAGGTGCGTTTCCGTTCAGCCGGTCCCAGGGACCGTAATTGATGGCTAAATATTTTGCCAGATAAGGATCCTGAACCGTGTCCAGGAGAGCTGAACGGTTTCCGTAAGCATTTTGCCAGAAGATAGTTTCCATCACATCGGCAGCTTTTATCAGTAAAGGAATGACTTGTTTTTCATTTTCAGTCAGTTTACTCACATCCGTCGTCAGAGGAAATTCCGCATACTGATCGGCTAATGTCTGATAGGGAGAGGGAGGAGGCGTTTGCTTGTTTTCTTTACACGCACAACATAACGCACTCAAGGCTAGAATTGTAATTATTCTTTTCATTCTCGGTGTATTTTGTTAAAAATAGGATAGTTTTAGTGCGAAAGTATAAAAAATATGTGGAATATTAAAGGAGGGTGCTAGATAAAGGGATAAATGGCATTTCTGCCGGATGAAGGCGGGTCTGCTGCCCCGCTGATTAACAAAACCTGGGTTGGGGGTAATCCTTTCCTCCGGAACTTCAGTTCCGTTAATCCGCTTCTGTCAGAAAGCAATTACCCTATATTGTCACATTTTTCATTTTTGGACATATTTATATTTGAATACGGAATGGAATTTTGAACCGGATGAATATTGGTCTGGATTTGCAAATGAATAAACTTTCGGTTTAGAGGAAGGGATGAAGAGTATTTGGAGAAAGGGATGAATGACGTTTTGTGCCGGATGAAGGCAAATCTGCTGCCCTGCTGATTAACAAAACCTGGGTTGAGGGTAATCCTTTCCTCCGGAACTTCAGTTCCGTTAACCGGCGAAGTGTTAGTCCCTTTCCTGCGGGAAAGATTTCATAAAAATTTGTTTTAACCCTAAAGGTAAGGTTGGATAAGTAAAAAATGTTTATTTTTGTGAGGATTCATAAAAAAGTGACAGATGAAAAAATTAGTATGCATTGTTTTCGGTATATGTTGCAGTACGCTGCTTTGGGCGCAGTCGGTAGAAGAGATAAAAGCTGACAGGGGAATGTATCTGTGGGGAGAAGGCAGGGGAAATACCCTTAAAAAGGCGGATTCGGAAGCCTTGTCCGATCTGATCAATCAAATTACAACTACGATTGAGAGTGATTTCACTTTGTTGCAGGAAGAAAAGTCGGAATCGGATTATAAAGAAACGGTGAAATCTGTCATTCGTACCTATTCCAATGCTACCTTGAGTAATACCGAACGGATTGTAATAGAAAACGAACCGGATGCCCGTGTTTTTCGGTATATGAAACGGAGTGAAATCGATAAGATTTTTAAAGCCAGGAAAAATAAAATTCTGGAGTATTTGGCTAATGCGGAGACGGCTGAGGAAAATTTACAGATAGCAGATGCTTTGCGTTATTATTACTGGTCGCAAACCTTATTGAGAAGCCACCCGGAAGGAGCGACTATCCGTTACCGGGATAAAAAGGGGGAAGAGCGTTTGCCGGCTACCTGGATACCGTTAAAGATCAACACTATTTTTTCTCATCTGAATGTTGCTATTTCCCGGATTATTCCGGAAGGGAACTTTCAGACGATAGAATTGAATATATTGTACAACAGTCAGCCTGTACGCAATTTTGATTATACGTATTGGGACGGACGGGATTGGTCGAACATTGTCAGTGCAAAAGACGGGAGAGGCATAGCTGAATTACCGGCCTTGGCAGAGGCTGCTCATCTTCGGATAAAAGGAGAATATATATTCGATGGAGAAGCTACGGTAGATGCTGAGTTGAAAGATGTTATCAATAAATTGGATGTAGTTCCTTTTAGGAGTTGTTATATAGAAGCTTATAAACCGGACGCCTCTTCTGTGCCGGTACAGCAACAAATTGTTTCCGGGAGCAACGAGCAGGCCCGGACAGAAGTGGTGGCTTCTTTTTTCAAACCGGCTCCCGATAGTGAACGTTACTTAACGGTAATAAAAAAGGTGGAAAAGGCGGTGCGGGAACGAAATTATGAGGGATTGAAAAATTACTTTACTCCTGAAGGCTATGCGATATTCAATCAATTAATCCGCTATGGACAGGCCCGGGTTGTAGGTACTCCGGATTATCGGCTGGTTAAATGCGAGGAGGGTATTTTCTGCCGGAGTTTGCCGTTGAGTTTTCATTTTGAAAACAACAACCGGACCTTTGTAGAAGATGTGGTATTTGATTTTTCGAAAGATGCCAAAATACAGGGGTTGTCTTTTGGGCTATCCCAGTCAGCTTTGGCCGACATTGTTTCAAAGAAAGATTGGAGTGAACGTTCCCGTATGATCCTGATCCGTTTTCTGGAAAATTATAAAACAGCTTATGCTTTAAAACGTTTGGACTATATTGAAAGTATTTTTGCTGAGGACGCTTTGATCATTGTGGGAACTGTATTGAAAAAGCAAACGGTTACCGAACGGCAGGTAACGATTAACCACCCTTATATCCGCTATACCAGGCAGACAAAAGAGCAATATATCAAGCGGCTTCGCAGTACTTTTACCAGTAATGAATTTATAAACCTGCGGTTTGCGGATAATGTGATCCGTAAATCAGCCGATAAAGGGGAAATTTATGGGGTTCAAATCCGTCAGGATTATTTTTCTTCCAATTACGGGGATTCGGGCTATCTTTTCCTGATGGTCGATTTAAATAATCCCGATAAGCCGATTATTCATGTCCGGGCCTGGCAAGCGGAAAAAGATCCGGATTTCGGACTGATTGATCTTTCTTCTTTTACTTTTTAATAGAAAGATCGTATGCGAATAGTGATTTTAATGTTTATTTTATTGCTGTCCGGTTGGGTAGAAGCACAGCAGATATCGGTAAAATCTTTCCGGAAGCTGGAGAATGATTTGTCGGCCCGGGGAAAAGAGGGGCGGATGGATCAGAACGGGGATAAATGTGCCATTATTAAAGTGGTGACGACGGAAAGCGGTTTTGTATTCGAACCGGATGCGCTTGGACTGGCCGGAAGTGTCAGAAAGACCGGAGAGATTTGGTTATATGTTCCGTATGGGGCAAGGAGATTGACGGTTAAGCACGATAAACTGGGGATACTTCGGGATTATTTATATCCGGAACGGATTGAGAAAGCTTGTGTATATGAGCTGGTACTGACAACAGGACGAATAGTGACTACCGTGGAAGAAGAAATCAGTGGGCAATGGCTGGTAATAACGGCGGATCCTCCGGAAGCGGCGGTTTATATAGACGATGTTTACGAAGCCACTACAGAAGGGATAGTACAGAAATTCGTCTCTTTGGGACGGCACAACTATCGCGTAGACCATGCCTTATATCATCCTGAGGCCGGACAGGTAGAAGTTAGTGCCGGCCAAAAAGCCGAATTGGAAATACAGTTGAAACCGGCTTTCGGATATATTGAAGTGAGTTCGAAACCTGAGCCGGGAGGCCGGGTGATAATCGATGGAAAAGAGGTAGGGGTGACCCCTTACCGGAGTGAGGCATTAACTAGAGGGGAGCATCGTATAGAGGTACTGAAGGCCTTATATCAGCCTGTACAAAAGATTATTACCGTGAAGGACGGGGAAACCGTACAGGCGGTGATGGAATTGGCTGCCAATTACGGGGAAGTCCGGTTGGAAGCTCTACCGGAAGCTGAATTGTGGGTGAATAATGAGCAGAAAGGAAAAGGGCAGTGGAATGGCCGTCTGAATGCCGGTATATATGTTATAGAAGTCCGGCTGGCTGCTCACCGTACCGTACGGCAATCCCTGGAAGTGAAAGCGGGGGAATCTTATTCGCTGGTGCTTCCGCAACCGCAGCCGATATACGGAACCTTAAATATCAGCAGTATTCCGGGCAAAGCAATGATCCGGCTGAATGGTAAGGAATACGGGCTGACTCCCTTGGTGATTAAAGAGGTTTTAATTGGCAAACAGCTGTTGGAATTGAGTAAATCCGGTTATGCCACCGTTCGTCAGGAAGTAACTGTGGAGGAAGGAAAGATATTGCCGGTAAGGTTGAAATTGTCATCGGGTTGTGGCATTACAATCCGTACAGATAAAGAGGGGGACTCTTTGTATGTGGATGGCAAACCGGCAGGGGTTTCTCCTCAAAAGCTGGAATTGGCGTATGGTACGCATTTTATACGTGCAAAACGGGGAGAAGAATGTATAGAAAGGGAGGTGCAATTATCCAGAGAAGGCGGGGAAACGGAACTTACGCTGACTTTCGGACTTTTGGGCAAAGTCAGGTGGGCAGCTTCCGTGACGGAAAAACAAAAGCAGATATTGAGCTGCTTAATCGATCGTATGGTTAAAGTAGAGGGAGGAACCTTCCGCATGGGAGCTACGCCGGAACAGGGATATTTTATAACCCTGAATGAACAACCGGTACATACTGTAGTTTTAAGCGATTATTATATCGGAAAATACGAAGTTACGCAGGCTGAATGGCAGGCCGTTACGGGAAACAATCCTGCTTTGTTCAAAGGGGAGAACTTTCCGGTAGAGCGGGTCAGCCGTACTGATTGTGAAACTTTTATCCGTCGGCTGAATCAGCTGACGGGTTTACGCTTTAATCTTCCCACCGAAGCACAATGGGAGTATGCTGCCCGGGGCGGGAAAAAGAGTGTCGGATATATCTACGCCGGCGGTAATACGTTGCAAACAGTAGCTTGGTATGCTGATAATGCTCAGGAACGTACGCATGCTGTAGGTCAGAAGTCTCCGAACGAATTGGGATTGTATGATATGAGCGGAAATGTATGGGAATGGTGCCGGGATGTTTATGGGGATTATCAGGCTTCTCCCCAGACTAACCCTACAGGTCCTGTACGGGGAGAAAAATTTGTTTTCCGGGGTGGTTGCTGGAATGAAGAGGGGGGGAGTTGCCGTGTTGCTTTACGCAACTATTGGACACCCGATTACCATCATTCTGTTTTGGGATTGCGTTTGGTGCTGGAGTAAACCGGAGGTGGAAGTAAAAGAGTTCAATTCAGCTCCCAGGGTCGGAAAAGACAGATTTGGATAAATTTGTGGGTAAAAAATTGTCACAAATGGGAAATATGAGACTAAGTATGTATAGAACATTCGAAATAGGGGATCATTGGCAGGAACCCCTATTTTCAGTTTAATTGAGTTATCATGGTTTTGGGAAGAATGAAATTTCTAATAGGGATTATTTTGTTGTTCTGGGTTTCTTTGTCGGAAGCCCAGCAGCTTTCGGTAAAGTCCTTTCAGAGGCTGGAGAACGATCTTTCAGCGCGAGGTTCGGAGGGCCGTGTGGACCAGAACGGGGATAAATGTGCGATAATCAAAATAGTAACGACAGAAACGGGTTTTGATTTTGATCCCGATGCTTTAGGGAGTATAGGAAATATTCAAAAGAAAGGAGAGTGGCTGTATGTTCCCTATGGAGCAAGGCGTTTGACGGTTCGTCATGCTCAGTTGGGAGTATTGCGGAATTATGCCTGTCCGGAGCGTATGAAAAAGGCTTGTGTATATGAATTGGCTCTGACGACAAAAACGGTTGTAGAGAAAGAGGTCGGAGGTCAATGGCTGGTTCTTTCTGTGGAGCCGAAAGAAGCGATGGTTAATATAGACGATGTATATGAAGCGGGAACGGATGGGATGGTGCAGAAGTTTTTGCCCTTTGGTCATCGTGTATCGATACAGACGGACCGGCTGGGAGACGTTTTATTTGTGGACGGTCATCGCATCGGTTTGTCGCCTCAGACTCTGGAGTTATCTTATGGAGCGCATATCATCCGGGCTGATCGGGAGGGAGAAAGTACGGAGAAAGAGATAGAAGTCTTAGAGGGAGAGGGAAAACATTCGGTGGAATTAGGATTTGGTCTGTTGGGTCGGGTTCGCTGGTCTTCCTCTGTAACTTTCGATCAAAAACGAGTTTTAAGTCAGTTGCTAGAGAATATGGTAAAAGTAAAAGGCGGCAGTTTTCAGATGGGGGATACTTCAGAGCAGGGGAGTTATGTTATGAATAGGGAGAAACCAATTCATACAGTCAAATTAAGTGATTATTATATTTGTAAATATGAGGTAAGTCAGCAGGAATGGGAAGTTGTGATGGGGAACAATCCTTCTCATTTTCAGGGGAAGGATTTGCCGGTAGAGCAAGTAAGTTGGGAGGATTGTCAGGCATTTATACAAAGATTAAATACCTTAACGGGTCTGGATTTTAAATTACCGACAGAAGCTCAATGGGAGTATGCTGCCCGTGGAGGGAATAAAAGCCAGGGTACTAAATATTCGGGAAGTAATACTTTGTCGGAAGTAGGGTGGTCTTGGGAAAATAGTGGAGAGGAAATATTGGGAGGAGAATGGAAAAATGAAAAGGTTATTAAAAATAATTGTTGTACTCACCCTGTAGGACAAAAGAGGCCGAATGAATTGGGATTATATGATATGAGCGGAAATGTTTGGGAATGGTGTTCGGATCGGTATGGAGGTTATAATAGTAGTTCTGAGACAGATCCTATGGGTCCGGGGAGCGGTTCTCGCCGGGTGACTCGGGGTGGTTGCTGGTCCGACGTTGCTGGGCTTTGCCGTGTGTCGTACCGTGGCGTTATCGGTCCAGGTAGCCGTGCCACCGACCTTGGTTTGCGGTTAGTTTTATAGTTCTAAAACCATTGGTTCTTAAAATCGAGCTTAAAAGAGGGGAAAAGTCTTTTGGGTAGTCTCCCGTAAAAGGCGGTGGTACCCGC
>JAEXFF010000044.1 GCA_023400335.1 Bacteroidota bacterium | reverse complement strand
AAAAAGAAGACCATCAAAAAGCAGTGAAAGACCTCAATATCACTTGGCCACAACTCTTTGTTCCTACACAGGAAGCAACTGAATTATACGGCATTGCCGGTATTCCTCATATTATCCTCTTCGGACCGGATGGTACCATTATTGCCCGGAATTTACGCGGAAAAGCCATAGACGAAGAATTACAGAAAATATACAAATAATCCCTCAAAATTACACATTAGGGACGTGCCCTAATGTGTAATTTTCCCCCTACCCTTCCCTTTTCTTCAGATAACGAATAATCCCTATACTTACACCGGTAACTCTCGCCAATTGCCTCGACCCTGCGTTTGTCCTCTTCAACATTTCCCGGAGAATTGTTTTTTGTTGCCCTTTCGGCCATTCACATATATCCTGTTTCCCCGTCAGCTCCTCAAGCAATCGCTTTAATTGTTCATCCCGCATCTGGCGCTCAGACATATACTCCATAAAGGGAGCCTGATCCATCTCCAACAGATATTTTTCAAAATGTACCCTATCGGAGAAAAAATTCCTTATAAACCCGGCATTTATAAAGCTATTGGCGGAATTAAAATAAAATCGGTAACTACTCCAGCGGTAATCTGAAACCCGGTTGCATATTCCGGCTTTAACCGGATTTTGCAAAATATAACGGAAACACTGAATCAAATAATCTTCCTTCTCAATCACTTCACTCTTAAAACGGTCCTGAAAAAGATAGCCCTTCCTGTCGTATTTATTATTAAAAAACATTGCATATACAGAAGCAATATGATGCATACACTGACTGATTAAATCACTTTTTACTAATAAATGTATATGATTACTCATTAGGCAGTAGCAATAAATCTCAAAATCCGAACAAACCTGTAATTTTAATTGTTTTAAAAATAGCTTACGGTCATGATCGTCGTGGAAGACCATCATTCTATCGATACCACGTAAAATGACGTGGTATACACCAGTTACAGATCTTTTACGAGCGAGACGGGGCATATAAGTAAATTGATTATGAGTATATCAAATTTACAAAAAAAGGAGGTCATTTCAAAATTACACATTAGGGCACGTCCCTAATGTGTAAAAAATAAAAAGAGGCCGAAGCCTCTTTTTAAACACACTAACAATAAATTTACTACACTTATAAAGCAATATAATTTCTATATCGTAGGGCAAATATACATACTTAAAACGTTTGCACAAAATTTTTTAAAGAAAAAATCATTAAAAAGTTTCAATTCATTTCCCAAAGTTCACAATTGGTTTCAAATTGGAGGATGCCAAAAATAACGGAATAAAGAATTCTGCATGAATTAAATAAAAAAAGGGAGGCAAACCGATTCAAACTTTTCGAAAAAAGGAACCGTAAATAATCCAATATACTGACTATTTTAAAGTTTCAATTTTTATTTCTATTTTTGTAAAACTCATACGAAATGTAATGAGTTCTTTTTGATGGAATCGTTTGTGACATTTTTTTGGAAAGTTTTAAATCCATTAGTCACAAAATACATCACTTTATCGTAAATTTGAGAAAAATTTAAAATTTGTATCACCTAAAAAATAACAAAGATGTCAAAAATTAAAGTTGGTATTAACGGATTCGGGCGGATTGGACGTTTAGTATTCCGTGCTGCTATAGGCAGAGATGATATTGAAATTGTAGGTATAAATGACCTGATTGACGTAGATTATATGGTTTACATGCTGAAATACGATACTATGCACGGAAGATTCAAAGGTACAGTTGAAGCGAAAGACGGAAAACTGATTGTTAACGGTCAGCCTATCCGGGTAACGGCAGAAAAAGATCCGGCTAATCTGAAGTGGGATGAGGTAGGTGCTGAATATGTTGTAGAATCAACCGGTCTTTTCCTTACCAAGGAAAAAGCAGAAGCTCACATCAAAGCAGGTGCCAAACGGGTTGTAATGTCGGCTCCTTCCAAAGATGACACTCCTATGTTTGTTATGGGTGTAAACAATAAGAAATATGCAGGAGAAGCTATTGTTTCCAACGCCTCTTGTACGACCAACTGTCTGGCTCCCTTAACTAAAGTAATCAATGATAAATTCGGAGTAATCGAGGGTTTAATGACGACAGTACATTCAACAACCGCTACACAGAAAACTGTTGACGGTCCTTCTATGAAGGATTGGAGAGGAGGACGTGCTGCTGCCGGCAATATCATTCCTTCTTCTACAGGAGCTGCTAAGGCAGTCGGTAAAGTTATTCCGGAATTAAACGGGAAATTGACCGGTATGTCATTCCGTGTTCCGACACTGGATGTATCTGTGGTAGACGTTACTTTCCGTTTAGCGAAAGAAGCTTCATACGACGAAATCAAAGCTGCCATTAAAGAAGCTGCCGAAGGAGAAATGAAGGGTATACTCGGATATACAGAAGATGATGTCGTTTCTTCCGATTTCTTAGGCGATGCCCGCACCTCTATTTTTGATGCAAAAGCAGGTATTGCTTTAAATAAGAGTTTTGTAAAATTGGTATCCTGGTATGACAACGAGTGGGGGTACTCCAATAAGGTACTGGAATTAATCGTTCACATGGCTACTGTAAAGTAAATTTAACTTACTAAATATTCATAAAAGGATGTCTTAGGACATCCTTTTTTCATTTTGTAAAGTCATTTTTTATTATTTACTTTGTCATATAGAGTTGCCTACTTGTAGTGCAACTTTGAGCTAAATAATATAATTTTGCGTTTACATTAAGTCTCTCTACGAAAATTTGACGATTTTATTAAATGACGAGATAAAATGTGCAACGCTCACGCTTTGTCGATATACTCACAAAAAAGCGTGGGCTTGCTTATTTTTGTCATTGGGGTCTCGTCAAGCCTTCGTAGAAGAAATAAGTACAGTTCACGCTTTTTTATTTGTCGGTAAAATACAGTTTAAAACCCAATATATGAGTATCGACGAAATAGAGCAGAGAAGTTTTGAATTTATAGAGCAACACATAGATGCTACTTTTGACGAAGTTCCTGAGTATCTGTTCAAAATCTGGCATATTCCAGTCCCTTTGAAAGATTATCTTTCTGTGAATTACAAAGATAAATACGAATACCGGATATTTCTTTTTGCCCTCCGGAAGTACTGTAAAACCTATAATAGGTATGTACCAGAAGAACAAACGTTAAGTCTTTTCAAAGTTTACCAATTGATGCTAAGTATCCCGATTGTCAGGGGCCGGCATCTGCCCCGCGAAACAGCCTTTCGTATCTTTGACTTTAATTTTTACCTGGAACTTATTTAGTGGAGTAATGGAGAATACAGAAAGAGGATAAAAAAGCCGGGAGAGAAATCTCCCAACTTTTCAGATTCTTATTGCAAGACCGTTTGACGATCTTAAATTGATGATGATTTTCAAAAAAATCGTTCTCTTTATCATTTACACAAAAAATCGATGTATTTCTGAATCGCCTGTTTACATACAGGGCAGAATTCATCGGTTTTATGTAAATTGTTCATCAGACAATTTGGCCAAGGCCGATACACTCCTTCTCCCACATATCCTCCACCTTCGTACACACCCAATGTACGGTCGTTTTCATCGGTTAAAGGAGTAGGTACCGGAGTGCCGGATTTCAGCATCTGCTTCCAATCTTTCCGTTCAAAATCCACCAGAGTAGTCAGGTTAGCCTCCCAAGGCTCCACATCCACCGGATACATATCGTTATAGGAAACATTTCCCACATATTCATCCCCCAAACCCAATAAAACATGCCCGAATTCATGTACATAAATTTTTCCGGTCCGGGTGGGATGATTAGCAGCACTTATCCCATAGAAATTATATATTCCGCCCCCGCCGTATTTCTGGGTATTCGACAAAACATAAATATATTCATAAGGCACATGGGCTGCTATATCCCTGACATTCTGAAAATCTTCAATCATTTGGTATCTTTCAGAATCGAAGGTATAAAACGAAGCTTTCAAAGCCGTATTTCTCCAGATATGTTCTCCGGGAATTGTCACTCCTGTTTCCTCTGAAGGAGCCCACACGGCCCGTATATTGAATTTTTGGGCATTTTCCCTGAAAGGAGAATAACTGAAGAATTCTTCTGCAAATACTTTACAAGCCGCCATAAATTTTTCTTTTTCCATAGCAGAATAACCCTCTGGCAATAACACCAAGTCGATTCTGTGGTCCGGATTTCCGTTGTATACAATTTCGAAGGATTCGTAACGGGGAGTAAACCGCTTGATAAAATAATTATTCACCCGAATAGAATATTCAAATTTCTTTTCAAATTTTCCTTTCCGGTTGCGGGCATATAATTCCACCCTGGCATCCTTTTTAGGAAAAGGAAATACGACCGATTCCGGCATACATTTCATTGTCTCTGCAGCTTCAGGAGTGGTTTGCCATTCATTGAACAAAGTGCAATAAGAGCGGGAATAAATCAGCTTACCTGTTGCCTCATCCACGAGTTTAAAAAGTTGATTCCCATAGCCATTATCATCGATCAGAGAAACTTTGGAACCTGCCCAATAAGGTTCTTCTTTCAGTTCGTCAAAATAATAATTCTGAGTATTCTGATCTCCGCAATGATAAAAATCAAAACGCATGGTTTTATCCCAAAAATACTTATCAAACTGGGCTTTTACCGAAACAACAGACAATAACACCAGCCATCCGGTCAAAAATAATCGATTCATAATCTTATATTTATATATTAAAATTACAGATGGGTAAAGTTAATAAACTAAATAGAATCCTCTCTACATTTAAAAAAAGAAATGATGCAGAAAAATCTTTTATCTGTTAAAAAACTCCGGCCGGTGAATGGAAGGAAATCCTATTCGCCGGCCGGGCTTCAAAACTCAAACGGTTTCCGGAAAAATGCTTCGGGACCTGTTTTTATTCTCCTTATTCTTTTCCGTACTCCCAATACATCATCAACAAATGAGCAGCTGACCAGCTAAAGTGGGGCGCTTTTAAGACGCTTCCGTCATGGGTATCGTAATTTTCATGTATGGGAGCTTTCCCCGATAATCCTTTCAAACGGGTAAATACCTGGTCTGTATAACGGTCTGCCTCTTCGTGATAACCGTATTTCCGGATTCCTGAAATTCCGAAATACACCTGATCCAACCAAATCGGTCCCCGCCAATATCCTCCCGGCAAAAATTTGGGATGATCTGCAGCCAAAGTCGGAAACGGGATATACGTCGAAAATTTATTTGTGTCAGCTATAATCTTCATCACTTTCCCCGCTTGTTCCGTAGTAGCTATCTCTGTCCACAAGGGGGTCCAGCCTTCCGGGCCTTCTACCCGTACAAAATCGCCTTTCAGTATCCTGTCAAAGAAATATCCATTTTGACTGTCAAAAAAATAAGTCCTTATCACTTCTGTCCGATCCGGTTCTTCAAATTTTTCCCCGATCAAGTCCGCCATTTGTTGTAATAAGCGGTATTCATAACAAAGATAAGCGTTCAAATCCACAGATTCCTGATTAAAACTCCAGGCATCTTCCCCGTTTTTTACCATTTTTGCTTCATCAAAACGGACAGCATTATCCATTCCGCTTTCCCATTTCGCAGCCTCTTCTGTCCCGTCCGTAGAACCGAACTCACAGATTCCGTTCCCATCGTGATCCCGGTAGCGGAACCACCAACGGTAATATTTCAACAATTTAGGATACATTTCCCGTACAAAAGCTGTATCGGCCGTTTCTTTATAAACCTCATATACACTCCACGCGGCTAAAGGAGGTTTACTATCCCGGTAATTGTTTTCCCGCTTATTACTATATATACAATCGGCAATCATCCCGGCTTCATCCTGATAATCAAACATCGAGCGGATTTGGTTTTTAGCCAATTCCGGTTCAAAATGTACAGTAGCCACAGCCTGTTTCCAGGTGTCCCAAGCCCAAAAACCGACGAAATATCCGACCGCATGCGAAGGAACCATTCCGTCATGCAATAAATCTCCTTTACTGCTACGCCAGTTACTCAATAAAGTCACCATTGCCTTTACTGCAATCCGGTTATACGATTCCGGCATATCTTCTCTCAAAACCTTTTTTAAATAGGAGTTCCACCTTTGTGTATGCTGTTTCAATTCCAGTCCAGACTGTTCCAAAAGAGTTTCAGCTTTTTTCAATCCTGCGGGTAATTCTTCCTTCTGATTAAAAAAAGACAATACGACCGTCTGTCTGTTTGCAGGCGTTGAAAAAGAAGTTTTATAAACAGAAGAAGTAAGCATCACTTCCGCCTCTTTCTCAAAAGTTACCCCAACCACTTCTCCTCCCGGTAAATAAATTACTACACTCCGGTTTATCACTTCGCTTTTATTTTCCTCTCCCCAGATATTCCCTTCAAAAAACCAATCTAATTCCTGATTACTCTGACAAACTAAGAGAGCATGATTTTTATCTGTAAAGAAAAGCCGCTGACTGACAGAAACATCCGAAAGGCTACTCTTCATATACAATTGTCCGGGGAAATATACCAAACTATCCGGACGAAATACATCCGGAGGCATAATTTTTCCATTTTCCACATATCCCACCTGTACCAATGAACGACTAATCCACTTCCGGTTATCCAAATCGAAAGGGCCGCAAAAGCCGTTTGTAAACTTATTTGCCTCAGGCAAAGTAAAGCCCATCCATGCGCCATAATCCGTAAACCACCCTTTTCCTCCTTTCATCTGATCCGGAGTATAAGTAATATTCAAAATATCAGGATATGCAAACGCTTTCTCCGGTTCAGTAATTTTTCCCGGCTTACAATTTACGAAGCAGAATATAACTATTCCTATCCACAGTATCTTATACATCTTCTCTATCTTTATGTGTTATACATTGATTATTACTCTCCGTCAGGGACGAAGAATTTTAGACTTTTTCACTAAATCTTCCCCCGGTTTTACCGGAACAATCGTAAATGCATATTGCTTATTATCGGGTGTTATCGTATATTCCGGATGTGTCTGCGCTCCCCAGGAATTATCACCTCCTATTCCCATCTGCTGCAAATCGATATTCAACCATACCATATCCTGTTTGCGGATACTTCCCCCGTGTTTTCTTTCGATATTCGGGCTTACATGCAGAATATCCTTCAAAGGGAAATTCCAGGCACTTACCCCCAAAGGCTGCTCTCCTACCACTAAAATCCCATTTCCGGCGGAATTCAAGAGAGCACACCAGCGGACGTCCGATTTATTTGCTGTTTCCTGGGGACGGACATAGGGGTGGAATTGTTCCCAGACAGATGCTTCGTATAAATCGATATCAGCCGAAGACTTCCGGTCCCAGTAATTTTCATGAGGCCCTCTGCCCAACCAAGTCATCTGATCATACTCCCCTTTCAGAATCATCCGCATACCATACCGGGGCATTTCAGGTAAATTCTTTTCCTCTGTTTCAAAACAATTTTCCACTCGTATGGCACCGTCGGGATAAACTGTATATATTACCGTATAAACAGAAGCTTGTCCCTGTATAGTATGGCGGGTTTTCAGCTGTATATTTTTTCCTTTTTTTTCTACCTGCAAATCGTCTAAATTCATTTGATCAGGAGCTTTTAACCAGATTCCGCAACGTTCCATCATACCGTTGGCAACGTCATTATCCGTCTGCGCTCTCCAGAAATTAGGCTGCAAGGCTTCTCTCAAAACTTCGTTCCCCTGATAAGAGAGACGGGTCAGCTGTCCTTTGTCTGTGGAAAAAACAGCTTCAAATTCGTCTCCGCTCAACTTAATCTGATGCGCTGTCTGCTCTACTTTTAAAGTTCCTTCCACTTTCGTTATTTCCGGATAAATATACTCTACCGGCCACAACATCTGCTCAGTAGCAACGACATGCCCAGCCGGTAACAAATCCGTTGCCTCCCGGGTACAAGCCTGCAAATGTAAAAAATACTCCGTAGCAGGTTTTACTTCAAATTCGGGAACACTGATTCTGACCTCTGCCGTTTCGTGGGGACGAACAGCCGGAACATCTAATTTACCCGACAAAATCGTTTCTCCATCTGCTTTTATTTTCCAGAAATAATCATAATTATCCAGGTTCAGAAAATCATTCCGGTTTGTCAGTGCAATCCGGTCCGTACGGAAAGGTACCCCTTCAAAATGTACCCCTTGATATATTTTCTTTACTTCCCAGATATGCGGGTGCAGGGAACGGTCGGCCATCACCAAACCATTTGCACAAAAATTGGAGTCGTTTTTTACTCCCACATATCCCATATCTCCTCCATATCCCCATATATCGTTTCCTTCTTTGTCTTTTATCGCAAAAGTCTGATCCACCCAATCCCAGATAAATCCCCCCTGCAATTGATCATATTTATAAATCAAATCCCAATAATCACCCAGATTACCAACACTATTACCCATTGCATGGGCATATTCACAAAGAATCAGGGGCATTGGACGTCTTTGATTGACATGCTCCCTCAATCTCCAAACCCGGGCATACATAGGGCAATAAATATCCGTTACTCCTTCCCGTCCTGCCCCTTCATATTGTACCGGACGGCTTCCGTCCCTTTTTTTCGTCCAGTGATAAGTGGATTCAAAATGCGGCCCGTATCCGGATTCATTACCTAGTGACCAGATAATCACAGAAGTAAAATTCTTATCTCTCTCTACCATACGGCTCATCCGTTCCATAAAAGAAGTGATCCATGCCGGACTGTTCGCCAGCGTCCCTGCTTCGGTGACTTCCATTCCATGTGATTCCAGATTGGCTTCATCTATCAGATAAAGTCCGTATTCGTCACAGAGTTCGTACCATTCTTCTCTATTCGGATAATGACTGCATCTCACAGCATTGATATTAAATTGTTTCATCAGCCGCACATCTTCTTTCATACTTTCGAAACTCACGCTTCTTCCTTTCCGGGGATCGTGCTCATGCCGGTTCACTCC
>JAEXFF010000419.1 GCA_023400335.1 Bacteroidota bacterium | reverse complement strand
GAAGTAAACTGGAAAAAATGTTTCCAGCTACGGGCCGATTTTATCATTCCCAAAAATATCACGGCTAAACGGGGAAAACGGACGGTTTACCTGCGTCTCACCCGTCCGGATGACAAAGTGATCGCTTTCAGTGATAAATCCTATTTTAAATACCAGAACGCTACCCTTACCTATTCAGCAAAACGGGAATTTGAATACGAGGGTGAACGTCTGGAAATGTCTATATACTGGCCTAATGACGGAAGTCTGGTAAAGGGCCGGTATACGGCTGATTTATTTTGCGACAATGAAAACATTGGAAGTACGGAGTTTTTCCTTAAATAAGAATTGTCCTTTTTAGAAACCAAACATATACACTCAACTATGACAGACATTGAAATAGCCAACACCATCCAATTAAAACCCATTGGGGAAATTGCAGCAAAACTAGGCATAGACCCTGATATGCTGGAACTTTACGGAAAATATAAAGCCAAGTTACCCCTTTCTTTAATCCGTGAAGATCAGTTGAAAGGGAAACACCTGATTTTAGTGTCAGCTATTTCCCCCACTCCTGCCGGAGAAGGGAAAACGACCGTTTCCATCGGTTTGACTGAAGGATTAAATCGTATTGGCAAAAAGACGACTGTCGTACTTCGCGAACCTTCCTTAGGGCCTGTATTCGGCATCAAGGGCGGGGCAACGGGAGGAGGATATTCCCAGGTATTGCCTATGGAAGACATCAATCTTCACTTTACAGGAGATTTCAATGCCGTTGAAAAAGCCCATAATTTACTTGCCGCTTTAATCGACAATAACATACAAAGTAAGTCGACCTCCCTGGGAATAGATCCCCGTACAGTAACCTGGAAGCGCGTTATGGATATGAATGACCGTTCTTTACGCCACGTCATCGTAGGTCTGGGCGGAACGGCATCCGGTATACCCCGGGAGACCGGATTCGATATTACGGCAGCTTCAGAAGTTATGGCCATACTCTGTCTTTCAGAAAATTTTGCTGATTTAAAAGAGCGTTTGGGGAATATCTTTGTCGGATATACTTACGACAAACGTCCGGTATATGCCCGGGATTTAAAAGCCAACGGAGCGATGGCAGCCTTACTCAAAGAGGCAATAAAGCCAAATTTGGTCCAGACAATAGAAGGCAATCCTGCTATAATACACGGAGGTCCGTTCGCGAATATTGCACAAGGTACCAATTCCATCATCGCTACTAAAATGGGATTGTCTTTATCGGATTTCGTGGTTACAGAAGCCGGATTCGGATTTGACCTGGGAGCAGAAAAGTTCTTCGATATCAAATGTGTCAAAGCCGGTTTAAATCCAAGCGCAGTAGTACTTGTCGCTACAGTAAGAGCCTTGAAATATCATGGCGGAGTAAAGACGGATGCTTTGAAAGAGGAAAATCCGGAAGCCCTGGCAAAAGGCATGGAAAATCTGGAAAAGCATGTGGAAAATATGAAAAAATTCAATATTTGCCCGATTGTAGCTCTCAACCGTTTTGTCACGGATACAGATGCTGAAATATCACTCATTGCAAATAAATGCCAGCAACTAGGTGTACCTATGGAAGTTGCAGATGTCTGGGCCCAGGGAGGCAAAGGCGCTGAAAAATTAGCGGAACTCACTGCTAAAGTAGCGGAACAATGTGTATGCCATTTGCGTCCCCTTTATGACTGGAACTGGAATATTGAGAAAAAAATAGAAACAATTGCTAAAGAGATATATGGAGCTGCTGCTATTGATTACACCAGCCAAGCCAAAAATGATTTGAAGAAAATCATTTCTCTGGGATTGGATAAAACTCCTGTTTGTATCGCAAAAACTCAAAAATCGCTTTCGGATAATCCGAAATTATTGGGCAGGCCGAAAGATTTTATTGTAACCGTTCGTCAAATTGAAATTGCTTCAGGAGCTGGTTTTATCATACCCATAACGGGCGACATCATGAGAATGCCTGGTTTACCCGATATCCCTTCTGCCGAACGCATTGATATCGACGAAGAAGGACATATTTCAGGACTTTTCTAAAATTCTATCCGGTATTTGCCCCAATCCTTTCAGGCCAATACCGGAAAAACTTTCTCCTCCCTTCTACCGGGAAATTTTTCATTGTCCAATGTTGAAATCAGTTTACTATGCGCAGTAATAGTTTGATCTATTTAGTTGGTATATTATTCATAGTGTTAACAGACACTATACTCTTTATTCAAATCAGGAAGTTTCTATATAAAAAACGAAATATTCTTTTTTACTGGCTCCACAGTTTATTATTTATACTGGGTCTGACTGTTTATAATTTTGCGGTACCCCGTCTCAAAGGCCCCGAGAGTTATTACTGGATCGGTCTAGCTATCGGTATCCTTTTTCTTTTCTATGCTCCCAAAATTATTTTTATTGTATTGAATATTTTAGCAAATATCGGCGGATTGCTAAACCGGAAAATAAAACGTATAGGACACAAAATCGCAGCCATATGTGCTATACTCCTCTTTCTCGTGCTTTTATACAGCATCACCTGGGGACGTTATAATTTTAAAGTAAATACGAAAGAAGTTTGTTTTACCAACCTGCCCGAAGCCTTTAATCGATTTAAAATTGTACAACTCACAGATCTTCATGTAGGCAGTCTCCCCTCCCATTATGCAGGGATTTCCAAACTCGTAGAACAAGTAAATGCTCTCCGGCCGGACCTCATTCTTTTTACCGGGGATATGGTCAATAATTTTGCTTCAGAATTAGATCCCTGGACAGGCGAACTGAGCAAGTTAAAAGCAAAATATGGTAAATTCGCAGTTACGGGAAATCACGATTACGGAAATTATACCCACTGGAATTCTCCGGAAGAACAAAAACAAAATATGACAAACTTTTACCGGAATATGAAAGCAGCCGGATTTACAATGCTCAATAATGACCACCAAGATATACCTCTGAAAGGAGATACCATTTATGTTGCAGGAGTCGAAAACTGGGGAAACCCGCCTTTCCCGAGATATGGCAAACTCAAAAAAGCAATTGCTGGAATACAGGATCATTTTATCATCCTCCTTTCCCACGATCCTTCCCATTGGCGGGCAGAGGTGTTGAACGAAAATATCCCCCTCACTCTTTCCGGGCATACTCACGCCATGCAAATGGGCATAAAAATCGGAAAATATAAATGGAGTCCTGCCCAATATATGTATCCGGAATACGACGGACTTTACCGAAACCAAAATCAGTATTTAAATGTTTCCCGAGGTCAGGGATACTTGGGTTTTCCGGGACGAATCGGATTAAGACCGGAAATTAATGTTCTCATTTTAACAAATAATTGCAAATAAATAAATAATTTATTAACTTTTTTATAAATTGCCTGCTTAACTAAACTACTCTAAATCTAAACTAAACTAATTTCAAATTGACTGATTTACAATGAAGAAGTATACTTACAGGAGTTTTTCACAAAAACTGATTCTGTATCTCTTAATGGCTTTGTTCTGCATATTTTCGATTGTATCTGTATGCCTATACGTTTCTGCCAAAAATTTTACGCATACCTATACTTCCTATGAGATAAATGGTCTGACTTCCAATATTGGCAGAATCTTAAAACGTAAGGTAAGTGAAATTGAACAAATTTCCCAACATATATTGGGAACAGGAGAAATAAATGATTCTACAAATTTCAATTATATACTTTCAAAAATACAAAACGCTTATCCTTTTCTCTCAGAAATTTCCCTCCGGTATAATAATCATGTTTATGGTAAACCTCCGGTAACTATGCTTGGCGGCAGTTCCAAAACCAATGGCAGTTTATTTTCAGATACCAATCGGATTATCCGGAGAAATCGTCAAAAAGGCTATTGGTATCTGAAATCTCAAAACGCTGAAAAGAGTATACTCTGCTATTGCATACCCCTTAATTCTTCTCCGAAACAAAATAAATCCGGAAACCTGGAACTCCATTTTTATTTAAAGTATTTCACGGCTTTCATTCACGATATCAAACCTTCACAATCAGGTTATGTTTTTATTACGGATAAAGAAGGAAATTTCCTCTCTCACCCGAAATCAGAAATTATTCGTTACGGAAATTTATTTACTTACCTGAAAAATAAGCAAATACAATGCTGTGATAAAATAAAAAATTACCGGACGACAGAAAGAGGCGAAGCAAATCTTATAAAAAACAACACCCGTTATCATTTGTATTACAATACCGATCCTGTTTTTCAGTGGAAAATAAACACCCTTTGTCCTGATAAAGAAATATTCTCTGTTTCTCATAAATTTTGTTTTTTATTTGTTTTAATACTGGGTACAGGCTTTCTCATCTTCCTCTATATTATCATCCGGATTGTACATCATTCTTTATTTCCCTTAGGTGAATTTACCAAAAACGTAAGAAGCAACTGTCAGGGGGAAGGGAATATGCAATTTCCTGCTGACCCGCACAATGAAGAATTACGGGAATTATACGAGTCTTATGCTTATATGCAAAGCAATATCTCCTCCTATATCAAAGAATTAAAGAAAACGACAGCAGAAAATGAAAAGATTACAACAGAAATAAAATTAGCCAGAAAAATACAACAGCGATTTTTGCCGAAACCAATTGCTTTACCCCGTAACATAGAGTTATACGGAGAATTGAAACAATCCAAAAGTGTAGGAGGAGATTTATATGAATATTTTTTAATCGGTCATAAACTTTATTTTGCCATTGGAGATGTTTCAGGGAAAGGGGTTCCCGCAGCCCTCTACATGGCTTCTATCATCAAGCTTTTCCGTTATGTAGCCAGTCGACAAGACTCTACTGCCGAAATTTGCAATACCATCAATGCCCATATGTGTGACAACAATGAAGACGATATGTATGTAACCATGGTTATCGGCATAATGGATATAAATACAGGAATTATTACTTTTACCAATGCAGGACACCCCCGTCCTTTAATTATTCATCAGAACGGCCAAGTTCATACCCTGAATAAGTATACAGATGTACCTATTGGAATTTTGGAAGATTATAAGTTTTCAGAATTTACTTATACTCTCCGGAAAGGATGTCAGATTCTCTTATTCACCGATGGTATTACAGATGCCGAAAATATAAACGGAAACTTTTTCGGAGAAGCCAGACTGATGGAATACATTCAGCAAGTGACAAACCGTTCTCCGCAGACCCTTGTTTCTGCTATTTTATCAGGAATACATCATCATATAAAAGATGCAGGCCAGTCAGACGATTTCACTATCCTTTCTATTTTATACAAAGGAATTCCAAATTAATTGACATCTTCATCCAATACTTGTAAATAAGCTTTTAACCGTTCGTTATTTAAAGTTAAACTATCGCCTTTCAGGTATTTATTACTTTTTAAATCGTAAATGGAAATACCTTCCTGTGAAATAATACCCATAGCATTGGAATAAGAATAAAAGGCAAAAGGAATTATATCCTCAGCAAGCAAATTTTTACTGTATCGGTATTGAGAATGATCAATTCCCAACTGGGCTAATAAGGTTGCTGCAATATCCGATTGAGACCCGATGGTCGAAATAACAGTATCCTGCACATTTAACACTCCTCCGGCAAACAGAAAAGGGATATGGAAAGCCCTTGGTTCAAAAGGCTGTAAATCCCCGATTTTTATCGTACCATGATCTGCTACCAAAATAAACAAAGTATTATCCCATATTCCGGATGCTTTACATTTACGGATGAAGTCACCGATACAAGCGTCACTGTAATAAATAGCATTTAGAAAACGTTTTTCTTCCGAATTTCCCGCGATACGGGTTTCCATGGGAACTTCAAAAGGTTCATGGCTGCTCATATTGAAAGCCATATACATAAAAGGTTGCGGAGCCTTACTCACATCCTGGAAAAGGCGTTCGAACATAAACTCATCATGTATACCCCATTTAAACCGTTCTTCCTGAGCTTTTCCTGAAAAATCATCCTCTGTGACCATTTCCTGAAAACTCATCGTAACATACGAGCGGAAGCCTCCGAAATTGATATCGCCCGCATAGTAAAAACGCGTATGATAACCGTTGGCTTCCAGGTCTTTTGAAAAACGGGGACGTATAGCCGTTTTATTGGGGTATTTCAGCAAAGAAAAATTCGGATGGGAAGGATAAGCACTGATCACTCCGGCCATTCCCCGGTCAGAACGGTTCCCCACAGCATAAATATTGGAAAAAAGTATACCTTCCCTGGCCAGTTGATTTAAATGAGGAGTCACGCCTGCTTCTCCTCCTAAAACCTCTATCGCATTCGCCGTAAAACTCTCCAATAAAAGAATAACAATATTGGGGCGGTCAGTATTTAAAATTTGCTTGTAAGTTCCTCCCTGACGCATTAATGTATCCACAATCGCATGAGCTTTTTCTGCAGGCATATATTCAAATTTCTTTTGGGCCTTATTCATGTGAAGTACTTCGTAAATAAAGTTCCAAACCGGATTGATTGCTGCCTGATTAGCGAACATACTGGTTTTATGGAAAAAGACAAAACTCGTATTCATAGGAGCAACATTAAAGCCTCCCCTCACAGGAATAATCATTAATGCGCTTAAAATCAAAAAGACAGGAACTTGCCACCAGGAACCGGATTTATAGTGGTAAGGCCGAGAAATAAAATGCCGGTATAAATAATAACTTCCAGCAATTAATGCAATCAAAAACAGGACTAACCCGACAATCAGGCCATTGGATAAAGAAGCCAGGGCTTCTTTCGGAGTCTTTATATACAACAAGGGAGTAGAATCAATATGGTATCCCCAATTTTTAAAGAGTTCCAAATCTACAACAACTACTGTCCAGAACAATAGCAGTAATACAATTGTCAACAGAGCAAAACATCCTTTTATGATCTGTTCCCGTACAAACGGAGTAAATGCCGTCAGCAGACAGGCCAGCATCATAATGTATCCTCCCAATGAAAAATCCAGTTGCAGTCCTTTGTAAAACAGCTGAAAATAATCCCCTGTCTGCAGCCCGTCTCCTTTTTCATAAAGTAAAAAAATCACTTTTGCTACTACAGACAGCAATATCCAGAATAAATAATATTTTACTAAAAATCCTATTTTTGCACGCATAGACCGGTAATTTTAAACCCTTTATATCAGAAATTCTTTTT
>JAEXFF010000410.1 GCA_023400335.1 Bacteroidota bacterium | reverse complement strand
CGTATTAAAGCCGCATTTACAGGTAGTACGCAAATACAACTCGAAGTCAGTAATGAACATCGGGGTTATTTCCTTTATAGAAATATCCGACAGGTTATATTTGCTTTGGATGAACTCTGCAAGATGACGGCGGGTCACTTCATATTTACGATAAGTGGCAATCGTTTTAGATATGCCGACCAACTGCTTAACATCGTCATTGTGCTTTTGGAAAAGGTTAAGGATGGTATCGTGGTTCTCGCTATGCCCTAAAAATTCATTCTTCACCTTTTCGGCGGTAACATAATTGTCACGCCTTTGCAGTTCGTGATAAATGGTAGTAAGGGATGCGTTTATATCATCCAGCAATCGGTTGATACGGGTAGCTTCCGCAGAACGTCCGGCGGCTTTACCTGCCTTACCGTCCCAAACTTTGGGTTGAACATCAAGTTTGGAATTAAAACGACTTGCCACACCGTCAATCGTAACACGGACGAAAATAGGGTAACTGCCATTGATTTTTTGCTTGTCCTTTTTCACAAAGAAAAGAACAGAAAATGTACTCTTCATAAACTCACTTTTTTGGGTTACAAAACTACGTTAATTAGCTCAAAGTGAAGTTTATACAGGCTCGCCAAATAGCGACAGAAGTTCGCCAATTTCAGACTAACTGTACCCCTTTTGCCTTTTCTTTTGTCGGGGGTACGAGTTAGGTTACTAACTTTGTCTTTTAGGGTCTAAATGATGTCCGGTAGGGCAGACATAAGGGGATAAAAAAAGTCCCACAAATCGTTGAATTTGTGGGACTTGGCTGTTCATTGTCCGGTTTTGTCCGGTTAGTTCAGCGGAGAGAGAGGGATTCGAACCCCCGGAAGCTCTCACTTCAACGGTTTTCAAGACCGCCGCGATCGACCACTCTGCCATCTCTCCAAAAGCGATGCAAATATAGCGGTTTTTAAGGGAATAACAAAGAAATATATTCTTTTTTAGAAAATAATTTGAAAACAGATCGGCCGGCTGAAGCCGGTTAAGAGAAATGATGAGAGGATAAGATAACCTTTACAATAAAGGAAAACCGGAAGCGATAAGGAGTTGTTGAATATGATTGCTGATTTTAATCGGTGTTTTTTAATACTTTATTCAGAACCAGATAACCACATATACCGGCGAATATGGAGCCTGAAATGATGCCCAATTTGGCTTGATTTAACAACATGTTTCCATTTTCGCCGAGACCGGCATACGAAAGATTGGCGATAAAAAGGGAAACCGTAAAACCAATACCTCCCAACAAAGATATACCAAAAAGATTCCGTTTATTCATTCTTTCAGGCATTGTCAGTAAACCTGTTTTGACAGCCAGCCAGGTAAAAGAAAAAATACCGATTAATTTTCCGAATACTAGGGAAATAAAAATGGTGAGTGTCACTCCTTCTAAAGTCCCTAAAGAGAAATCTGAAAACGTGATACTTGCATTTGCAAAGGCAAACAAAGGCATGACAATATAGTTTACTAAAGGATGCAGATTATCGTCTAGAGATTGAAGCGGGCTGATGGCTTTGTCGGAGGTGGCTTCTATATGCTTTAAAACGGAAAGTTCAGCATTTGAAAGTATGTTCGAAGAGGGACTTGTTTTTTCTGGTAAACGGTCCAGACTTTGACGGATATCCCGGGTATAGTCCGGCAGATAAATTTTGGGACGGGCAGGAACAGTAAAAGCGACAATTACTCCCGCAATAGTCGGATGGATACCGGAATTGAGGAAAAGATACCAGACAATAATCCCAAAGAAAATATAGAACAATTTACTGCTGATTCCCAGACGGCCGCCTCCCCATAATAATCCAATAAAAAGGAGAGACCAAAGCAAGTATTCTAAAACAAGTTGATTGCTGTAAAACAGGCCGATCACGATGATTCCCCCGATATCATCCACTACGGCAAAAGCAGTCAGAAAAATTTTAAGACTTAAAGGAACTTTTTTGCCGAGGAGAGAGAGTACCCCCAGGGAAAAAGCAATGTCCGTAGCCATCGGAATAGCAGCTCCTTTCGCTGCCGGACCGGCAGGGCTGATGGCCGAGAAAATTAAAATAGGGATAATCATGCCGCCACAAGCAGCAATGACAGGCAGTAAAGCTTTGCGGGGCGAAGACAGTTCCCCTACTAAAATTTCCCGTTTGATTTCTAAACCGACTGAGAAAAAGAATATTGCCATTAAAGCATCGTTGATCAATGCCAGAAAATTCATGTTGGAACCATGGCTGTGAAAAAGACTGAAATCTCCGAACTGGAGCACAACTTCTTTGGCGAACCAAGAATTATAGTGTTCCCGGAAAGGAGAATTGGCAATGATCATTGCAATGATTGCAACGAAAAGCAGAACGGCACCACTATTGATTTTGTGCTGAATGAAATGACGGATAGGGTATTTGAAAATATCTTTGTTCATTACAAACGACTTCAATTTATAGGGCCAAATTTATTAAAAAATACTAATAAATTATAAAAGAAATGCAACTAAATTTTAAGATTTATCCTATAAAATTTAATTGTATTTCTTTTTTACCGGGAGATGAAAAATAGTACTTTTTATTTAAGTCTGATATTGCCCCAATCAGTTCCTAAAGAAGGGGAAGGGGTAACAGAGGGAGTTTGAGTATGTCGGTTGATTACCCGGGCTTGTTTTTGTACCTGTTCGAAGAGGTAATTTCCTAACTCTTCTAAAGTGACTTCTCCCTGGCTTTCCTGTAGCTTTTTCAATAAGAAATAGGTAAACAGTCCATGCCCTTTTTCCAAATAAGGGTAAGCGGTCTGATCATCAGAAGCAGCGCTGAATACTATTGTATTCCCGCTTGGGGTAGCGGGTACCGCTTTTAGAGCTACGCTCCGGCTTTGGGTTAACATCCCACCGTCTCGTTTTGCTCCACTGAAACAGGCATCCAGAAAAACGATGACATTTTGTGTATTCAGATTGCCTAATTCCCGGTATAATTCTTTTAGAGGATAACAGACCTTGCTGTCGATTCCGGAAGCATCTACGGGTAGCAGGCAGGCGTCCCGCTTATTATCATCCGGGATTCCGTGGCCTGCATAATAAAAGAGAATCCGGATATTTCCTTTATGGGTATAGGCTAATTCCTGCATATCCCTTATTGCTTCCAATAGAATGCCGTAAGTGGCATCTTTATAGAGACGGATGTTTTCCTGAGGGATTCCCAATGTTTTATGGCAATATTCACTGAAAATATTCCCGTCATTGGTGGCCATAGGAACAGGAGCTAACAGCCTGTAATTTTCGTTTGAAATAATAATGGCAAAAGTATTTTTATTTTTTGTCTCTGTTAAAGGAATGTTCTGATCTACATCGGATTTTGCCATTGTCATTTTCTTTGTGGAAATCCGTTGCTCTCCTTTTGTTCTTTCCGAAGGATGGGAGTGGGGGACAATTTCTATGGAATCGAAATCGTAGTTGATTTCGGTTGTCGTATAATTTAGAGAAGCTTCATTACTGTATTTGTAAGCCATTCCGTCTGGCTGGGTGAATATCAGCTCGGCTATGGCAAGCCGGTCATTTTCGATAAAATAATGGGGATAGAATTGTGTCTTATTCCACTGCAACAGAAAATCCTGTGCTTTACCGAGGGGTACAGGCAACAGCATTTGACCATATCTTTCACATTCTACCAGATAAACCTCGTGATCTGGATCGTATGGACCTAGGTTCAGCTGTTCCGGGAAAATCATCCCGGCTTTGTATAGGAATGCTTGTTCTGCTTCCTCTGTCAGTTCTTCTACTTTATGCTTTCGGCTCGGTTCGTTTACTCTTTTTTGCCAGTCGGCCGTTTTTTCATAATCTCCTTTTTTTTGCCATTTATTAATGATGTCTTCTACATATTGTTTGGCGAAATCACTGAAGTTGGTTTGTGAAACCTGAATGTAATTTTTTAATATTCTTTGCGTGATATCGTGATTAAAAAAAGAACGTCCGTTGAGCTGAAGTGAAAATTCTTTTCCGCTTGTGTCAAAATAACCACATTTATTTTCCTGAGTAAAATAAGCCAGCTTTTCAGAGAAGGGATGAATATAATCGTATACGGGAGATTTAAAATAATTTCCTTTTTTATCGATAAGTCCGTAAGTTTTTTTTCTGTTTTGACTGTCTGTATTTTCTGAAATAACGATAGCCAATCCGTTGGAAAACTGATAGATATTGGATTCTATACGATCATCGGATTGAACTGGGATGATCATTTTGCCTGTTTTATCGATAAATCCACTTTTCCCGTTATCCGTACATACATAGGCCAGTCCTTCGGAAAAAGGTAAAGCATAGGTATAAAGTCCCGGAAAAGCCTGTTGTCCGTTTTTGTTAATATAGCTATAACTCTTCTCTTTACAGACAGGGACTAGTCCTTCGGAAAAAGGCCGGGGTTCATATTTGTATTTTAAAGGAATGACTAATTTTCCGGTCTTGTCGATATAACCATACACCCTGTCGTCGTAATTTTCGCCGCAATCTCCGTTTCCAACAGCTGCCAGTCCTTCGGAGAAGGCTGTCCCCCATTCATATGGGAGTTGAATGACGATCCGGCCGTTTTTGTCGATATAGCCGCTTTGATGATTGAGAACAACATAAGCCAAGCCTTCGGAAAAAGGAGAGGCTATATCGTATTGAAAGGGGATACTGATTTTTCCGTTTTTGTCGATATAGCCGTATTTTCCGTTTTGTATCAAAACGATTAAGTCTTCTGTAAAAGAAGTACCAAAAGGTATTTCATAAAGACAGGGAATAAAGATATATCCTGTCTTGTCGGCATATCCTTTTTTGTTGTCGTCCGAAGTTAACTGGAAAATTTTTTCTGTTTCATCGTAACAGATGTATTTATATTTTGCAGGAATAATTTCTTTGCCGGAGAGGTTACAAATGCCTTTCCGGCTTCCGATAGAAACTTCATAGTAATCCATACCTGCAGAAATGGACGTATACTTATCAGGTGCAATAATTTCTTTGCCGTTCAGATCATATACTCCTGTATAAATATTTTGTTGTACCAGATAATACCCCTCATCCTGATTAGAGGTAATAAATGTAAATTTACCGGGGGGAATAATTTCTTTCCCGAATAAATCACATATCCCTTTCTTATCCTCTATCTCTACCTGATAGTAATTATTCTCGAAACAGGAAATAGCTGTATATTTTGTAGGAGGGATGATTTCTTTTCCGCTGATATCGCATACTCCCTGATATTTTCCCTGATGCACTGCAAAAAAATGGCTCCCTCTTTTTATTTCGTTAAACCCCATGGGTTGCCAATAGGAAATAAAGGTGTATTTGCCGGGAGGAATAATTTCTTTGCCGTTTAAATCGCAAACGCCATAATATTTATCCTGACAGACAATATAAAAAGAAGTATTTGGGGTGAATCCATAAGTTAGGTCTTCTTTTTGTATGTAAGTATATTTGTTCGCTGCAATGATCTCTTGTCCGTATAAATTACATACTCCGTAGTAATTTTCACGGCTTACGATATAACTGTTTTTCGCAAGATCATAGAGAATAAAGTCGTATTTGTGTTCCGATATAGGTTCTCCTTTTTTATTTATAAACCAGTATTTTTTTTCTTGGCTGACATAACCTATACCCGAACGGAAGGAACTCGCATAATCGTATTGGAGGGGGATGATTTGTTTGTTATAGCTGTTTATATATCCGTATTTCCCCTTCAGGCAGGCAGGAGCTATTTCTCCTGGCCTTTCATCGTCAAATTCCCCGAGATTTTCATATACGAAGGGAATGGCAATTTCCCCATTTTTACGGATATATCCGAATTTACCTTCCTGTTCTACTAGGGCCAGATTATTTTTTCCGAATTCAAATGCCTGGTCATATTGGGGAGAGATTATCCATTTTCCGGTTTTATCCGTATAGCCGTATTTTTTAGAAGTTCGATCGAGTTTATAGTTTAGTTCTTGTCCGGAACTTAAAATTGAAACATACAGAAGCAGTACAAAAAGGACAGGCTTTTTCATAGGATTAAGTTTAAAATCGTATCAAATATATTAAAAAATATTTTTTAATATAAAAGAAATTAATATTTAATTTAAAAGTAGAAATTGTTTTTAAAAGATGGATAGGGAAATTTGGTTCAAGTTGGTTCAAACCAGAAAAGATTTAGATAATCCTCAATAAAGAAAGGTAGCCGAAGTATTTTTATCGGATAATGACTTTCCGTACCTTACCGGTATCTGTCGGTAATTCCGTAAACCGGAGTGCTTCAGGATTTGACTTAAATCTGAATTATTCGTTATACTTCGGAGGGGCTGTTCCTGTGTTGGGGACAGAAAACATTAATCCCTTATTGAAATAAGGGACTTTTCAGATGCTTGGATTTCTCCGGTTTTCTCTGAATCGGTTTGGGCTTTTATTTGTAATATGCTTTATACCAATCGGCAAAATTTTTGATTCCTTCTTCCAAAGAAGTAGAAGGAGTGTACTGATAATCTTCCTTTAAGCGGGAGGTATCTGCCCAGGTTTGATACACATCACCGGGTTGCATACCCACATATTCCTTTTGGGCTTCTTTACCGAGATATTTTTCCAATAGTTGGATAAAATCCAATAATTTTATTGGTGAACCGTGTCCGATATTATAGATGACGGCAGGCACTCCGGCAACTTCCCGTCTGGCTTTTTCCGGATGGGCAACTATTGTCGCAATGCCTTTTATGATATCGTCTATGTAGGTAAAATCCCGGGATAAGTTCCCGTTATTAAAGATATGGATGGGTTCATTACGGTCGATCGCTTTGGCAAAAAGCATAGGGGCCATATCAGGACGTCCGTAAGGTCCGTAAACAGTAAAGAATCGTAATCCGATCGTATGTATTTGATACAGATAAGAATAAGTGTATGCCATTAATTCGTTACTTTTCTTGGTTGCAGCATACATACTGACCGGGTGATCCACTTGTGCAGTCTCTTTAAAGGGTATTTCTGTATCGTTCCCATAGACGGAGGAGGAAGAGGCATAAATCAGGCGGGGACAGGAATAATATCGGCAGGCTTCCAGAATATTTAAAAAACCGACGATATTGCTTTCCAGATAAGCTTGCGGATTTTTCAGGCTATAGCGTACTCCAGCCTGAGCTGCCAGATTAATGACACAATCGAATTTATTGTTTTGAAAAACAGCATTTAGATTTTTTTTGTCGCATAAATCTAATTGCTGGAATCTATAGAGAGGATAAATCCCGGATGGGATAATTTGTCCGTATGAACCTGGAAAAATTCCGCATTTTTTTAAACGGGCATATTTTATCGATGTATCATAATAATCATTAACAGAGTCGATCCCATATACTTGATGTCCCTGAAGTAAGAGAGCTTCCGTAAGGAATGAGCCAATAAAACCCGCAACACCGGAAACTAATATTTGCATGATTTGAGCGTTTAGTTGTTTTTCAGAACAAATGTATAAAAATAAAATTTTTTCCATACAAAAAGGAGAAGAATAAAATAAGTCGTTGGTACTCCAACGACTTATAACTACTAACCCTAAACAGAAACAAACTATGAAAAATTTCTTATTGCAAAGATACAATTTTGTTGAGTTTTGTCTAATTAAATATTGTTAATTACCTACAATAATTATAGTAATTCGGAAAATGAGCCGGAGTATTTTGCATGGATTTAAGTTTATATTTTTTTATAAACAAAACAATTTTATTTTTTTCAAATTACTCTTTCCTGAAGACTTCTGCTTTTAAGGTAAGAGGCAGGATCTGGTTTTTCCATTCCGCACGATAGGGCGATTCTACCCTTATGTAATTGTCGGTAAATCCGCAAATCATGCCGTTTACCTGATTGTCTTCCCACAAAACAGGCCGGGTTTGTCCGATAAAACGGTGATAGAACTGGTTTAATTTTGTTTCAGAAATACGAAGAAGTAAATTTACCCGCCTGTGTTTTTCCTGAGAGGAAACAATGTGTGGAATTTCGAGGGCTTTTGTGCCTGCCCTTTCAGAATAAGGAAAGACATGTAACTGGGAAATATCCAGTCCTTCAATAAAATGATAAGCGTCTTCAAAATGTTGTTCTGTTTCTCCCCTCATCCCGGCTATAACATCGACTCCGATAAAGGCATCCGGGCGGTACTGCCGGATTTTATTTATTTTTTCTGCAAAAAGCTCCCGGTTATATCTTCTTTTCATCAGTTGTAAGACTTCGTTATTTCCCGATTGGAGAGGAAGGTGAAAGTGTGGCATAAATTTGCTGGAAGAGGCTACGAATTGCAGAATTTCGTCTGTCAACAGATTCGGTTCAATGGAAGAGATCCGGAAACGTTCCATTTCCGTAGTCTTATCTAGTGCAGAGAGCAGTTTTATAAAACTTTCCGATGAATCTTTTCCAAAATCACCGGTGTTGACGCCGGTGAGTATAACTTCTTTAATCCCTTTGGAGGCAACGGCTTTTACAGCCTGGACAATCTGCCCGATAGAAGCGCTGCGGCTCTTTCCCCGGGCAAAAGGAATGGTGCAGTATGTACAAAAATAATCGCATCCGTCCTGTATTTTCAAGAAGCAACGGGTACGGTCTCCGAAAGAATAAGCTAAATCAAAGTCTGACAGTTTAAAAATGTCGCAGGAATGGGATTCTCTTTCTACCGTAGTTTCATAATTTTCTAAATGCTGACGTACCTTAAATTTTTCGGAGGCCCCCAGGACCAGGTTTACACCTTCTATTTCCAGTATTTCTTTTGCTCTTAACTGGGCATAACAACCCACAACTACTATATAGGCGTCGGGATTACGATGGATAATTTTGCGAATGAATTGCCGGCCTTTATGTTCAGCCATATCGGTGACGCTACAAGTATTGATGACGAAGATGTCTGCTTTTTCTTTTTCCCCAACGGTAATAACACCTGCTTCTTCCAGACTGTGTTTTATGGTAGAGGTCTCCGAAAAATTTAATTTGCAACCCAGCGTAATGTAAGCCGCCTTTTTCCCTTTCAAAATCATATCCGTCTTAATTTAGGGCAAAAGTAATTATTTTGAGTGTATTTTTTATCTTTGCCAAAGAAAGTTACTGCTAAGAGTCCTGAACAGATGTCAGATAATCTTTAAGCTGTAATCTGCATAATTGTAATTTCTGGTTTACATGAAATATTATATTATATCCGGGGAAGCCTCAGGAGATTTACATGCTTCCAATTTAATCAAAGGATTAAAACAAAATGATGAGTACGCTCAGTTCCGCGGTTGGGGAGGGGATATGATGCGGGAAGCCGGATGTGAGGTCGTGCGTCATTATAAAGATACCGCCATCATGGGTTTTCTGACGGTATTGAAAAATCTGGGGAAAATTAAAGAGAATATTCATTTGTGTTGTAAAGATATAACAGACTGGAAACCGGACGTATTGATTCTTGTCGATTATGCCGGTTTTAATTTACGGATAGCGAAGTTTGCTAAATCTTTCGGTTTGCCTGTGTTCTATTATATTTCTCCTAAATTATGGGCATGGAATACAGGCAGGGTGAAGAAGATCAAGAAGTATGTAGACAGAATGTATGTGATTTTTCCTTTTGAAACAGCATTTTACCGGCAATATGCTGTTGAAGTGGAGTATCAAGGTAATCCATTGGTAGATGCTATTGCAGAAAGACCTTATCAGACAGAGAATTTCTCAGAATTTATTACCTGTTATCAATTGCCTGCTAAACCGATTATTGCTTTACTGGCCGGGAGCCGCTCACAGGAATTAAAACATGTATTACCGAAGATGTTGGAGATGGTCAAGCATTTTCCGGATTATCAATTTATCATTGCTGGCGCACCTGCCATGACGGAGAATGATTATAAACCCTATTTAAAGGGGAGGAATATTCCTATTATTTATGGACAGACTTACCGTTTATTGAAACAGTCGCGGGCAGCATTGGTTACTTCCGGGACAGCTACCCTCGAAACAGCTATTCTAAAAATTCCTCAGGTGGTATGTTACAGCGGAGAAGGGGGAACATTCAGTTATCTGATGTTTAAACTTTTTGTGAAGGTCAACTATATTTCTTTGGTGAATCTGATTTTGGGAAAGGAAGTTGTAAAAGAACTTTTGATGCAGCAATTAAATGAAAAGAATTTAAAGCGTGAATTACAGCTTATTCTGCCGGAAGGACCTGCACGGAAAAAAATGCTGGCAGACTACGACGAGATTAACCGGCTTTTGGGAGAACCGGGAGCTTCAGGACGATTTGCCCGACAAATGGTAAAAGATTTGGAACTGGTTTTAGGTCAGAAAAGAAATGAGCTTTGAGAAAGCAAAACTTAAGATATTCATATAGTTTATAAGTGAAATAAAAAGCTGAAAGGTAGACCTTTTAAAAATAGTTAGATTTTTTCTGATCAATTTTTATAGTAAAAATCATTCTTTCAAAGGGAAAATATTCTATGTAAAAAAAAGAATTAAAAAAAATATTCTTATAAATAGTTTATAAAATATTAATATTATCAAATAATTTACTCATTTAAAATACAAATGAAATAAAATAAACCGTTTGATTATTCAATTTTCGTGTACTTTATAAGAAGTTAAAAAAAAATTTTTTAACCCGGAACGAAAGAAAAATAAATACTTTTTATAATTCATTTTACTGATATTTTTTACTGATATCTTCCTAATTAAGCCTATAAATCAGTATTGACATTTATTATCTTTTTTTTGTTTTTCCTTCAAAGAATTTTTAGGTAAAATTTTATTACTTCATTTATTGACTTTAAAAAATTCAGGTAAAAAGTTAAAGGGTAACTTCTTGGTAAACAGATCGTATTTACACTGACAAATTTATTTTTTATCAAAGAAAATCAGAGGGTAAAGCATGAAAGAGAGAATAATGAAGCATTTTCTGTTGGTAGCTATTATTTTGATAGTAACTTTAATGACTTCTTACGGTCAGGAAGTTGCAGTAAAGACAAACTTGCTTTATGACGCAACGACGACGCTTAATCTGGGGGTTGAGTTCGGATTAGGCAAACGGTGGACGATGGATCTTTCCGGTAATTATAATCCATGGAAATTTGGAAAATATCGTTTAAAACACTGGTTGATACAACCGGAATTCCGTTATTGGTTTTGTGAAAAATTCAATGGTCATTTTATAGGTTTGCATGGACATTATGCAGAATATAATGTTGGAGGGTTATTTTTCAATGATAATATGCGGAATAACCGTTATCAGGGACATTTATACGGAGCCGGCATTTCTTATGGATACCAGTGGGTCTTGAATAATCGGTGGAACTTGGGTGCTACTATAGGGGTAGGCTATGCCCGATTAAAGGACGATAAATATCCGCGGGCAGCCTGTGGAGAAAAAATCAGGACGGAAAGCCGCAATTACTGGGGAGTTACTAAGGCTGGCGTAACTATTGTTTATATTATCAAATAGCTAAAATTCCAGGCGATGAAAAGTATATATTTTCTATTTATAGTGAGTATTTTATTAGCAGGGTTGGATGCCTCTGCCCGGAAAAGGGAGATCGGTATTGTAAGAGTGGTAAATGCACAGACAATCCGGAATGGTTCTCGAATGGATGTGGATTTGGTATTAGATTGCAGTAATCTGGCCATCCCTTCGAACGATCAGTTGAAAATACAACCGGCTATTATTGACAATACGGGAGATACAGTGCGGATGCCTTATTTGCTTTTCCCCGGAAAGATAAGGGATAAGGTCAATCACAGAAAAGTACGTTTATACGGAGATAAGTTGCAGAAGCCTTATCAGACGGTTTATTTTGTACCTCAGCAAGAATCGGTGGTCGTTTATAATCAAAGTATCCCTTTCGATGAAAGTTTGTATGGAGGACGACTGGTTTTGTTGCCGGAGATTGAAGGCTGCGCAGAATGTCAGCGGGATCTGGCCGAGATACCTGTTGCGATTATTCCCTATCCGCCCAGAGTAGCTTATATCATTCCACCGGTTCAGACCCGTGAAGAGCAGTGGACGCCGATTTATATTTATTTCCCTTGGGATAAAGCCGTCATTTTGCCTGATTTTATGGATAATCAAGCTGAATTGGAAAAAATAGACCGGTCTTTTGAGCGGGTAGCAGATAATCCCCGTGTAAAACTGGAAAAAATATGCCTGAAAGGTTATGCTTCGCCAGAGGGAGCTTATGCCTATAACAGCCGTCTGGCTGCACGGCGGGCTAATGCTGTACACCACTATATCCGTGATAAATATTCGGTTAACGATACATTGTTTTTGGTGGAATCTGTCCCGGAAGATTGGGAAGGGCTGCGTAAACGGGTGGACTCTTCGGATTTAAATTATCGGAATGAGATTATCGAAATTATTGATTCTACCGTGGACCCTGATGCTAGAGACAGCCAATTGAAACAGATAGATAATGATGTGACTTATCGTTACCTGCTAAGGAATATTTATCCTGTATTACGCCGGGTAGATTACGGAATCCGGTACAATATTGAAGAACCTTATACGGTACAGGAAATAGCAGAGATGCTGAATGCACATCCCGGACAGATTAGTTTGAATGAATTGTTTTTGACGGCAGGAAATTATCCTCCGGGTTCAGAAGAATTCAATCAGGTCTTTGTAATTGCTTCTCAGTTTTATCCTAACGATGAAATTATCAATACTAACCGGGCTGCTGCAGCCCTGGAAGAAGGGGATTTAGAAGGGGCACGGCAATGTCTGGAACAAGAAAATCATTGTCCGCAGGCATGGAATAATTTGGGAATTTTATTATGGCAGGAAGGCCGGCAGGAGGAAGCTATCAGCTGCTTTGAAGAGGCAAGGGCCAATGGATGTCAGGAAGCAGATTATAATCTGAAACAATTAGTAACTCAAAATAATGTTCAAAATTAAGAAAAGTTTGATTCAGGATAATTCCTGCGAATAAATTTAAAGGATAAAATTCAATTTTTATAACTAGAATATTAACCAAATTAAAAAAAAGTGAGATGAGAATGAGGCGAATGTATTTTTTTATGGTTTTGGCTGTACTCGGTATGGCTGCTTGTGAAAAGGAGGATATGAAAATATCTCCGGAAGATCAAAACTTAACTACGGTGAAATTCGAAATGGATGCAAGTAATCTTATGCATGGAGGAGCAACCCGCTCTGTTCAACCTGTATATTCGAATGCTGGTTTTTCTATTTATGCTTTCCGTCAGGAAGACAGTGGGAATGATTTTATCTGCAATCAGGTTATCGATGGTTCCAGCATGAGTTATGATGCTGATAATAAAAAATTGACAGGTACGGCGCGCTTACCGATCGGAACATATCGGTTTATATCTGCTTATGGCTTGGCAAATCCTGCTAATATCGCTATGCCTGTAATGATTTCCCAAACATTGACGGATGATTTAGGATATACGCATCAGAAAACCGGTAGTGCACCCGAAATTTTTCTGGGAGAAGGGGTTGTAGCAAATCTTCCTTCTTATACGCTTGGCTTAACTTCACAGGCGAATCCTGTTGTGACGGCTACATTGAAAAGAGCCGTATCCCGGATTGACATTTTATTTATTAATGCGACTAAAAACGGGACTACATATACGGAACAGGTGTATCCGGATGGAGAAAATATTTTTGGTAATAAGGATTTGGAAGTGATTCAGTTAAAATTAGCCGGTCTGAATGAAAAAATGAATTTTTTAGGCAATCGGTTAGGGACTGCTACTATAGATGCTGATATTAATGTGTCAGATTTAAATCAGGCTGTAGTTATCGGAACCAATCCGGGTCAGACAGCTGTAGGAACAGACGGTTTTGTCAATTATGATAATATTCAGGGGAAGGATGTGATTTATGGTTCTGCTCATATCGCTGGTCCTTATGTATTCCCTGGGAATGATGCTTCTAAGAATACAAGCTTGAAACTTTATATTAAACCCAAGGATAGTGTAGGGCGTACAATCACTATTGCTGATAAATTACCTTTGGAAAGAAATAAGGTGACTTTAGTAAAAGTATATGTATTGGAAGGAAATGTATTTACTACTAAAGTGAACTTTGAGGTAGAGATCCAAACCGAATGGCTGGGAGAAAATGAAGTTGTCGGAGAAGTAAATTAATTACGGAAAAATAGAATCAAGTATTGATAGTAAAAGGAAAGTTTCGAACCGATTGATTAAAACTGTAGAACATGAAGGGAAGGAATATTGTATACTGGGCGTTATTGTTACTGGCTGCTTCTTGTGTGAGAGAGAAAGAAGGGAGAGAAATAAAAGAATCAGTTTTAGCTACACGTTCCGTTACTTTAAATGTAGGGATGGAAGATGTTTCAGTTTTAATCTTCGGTCGGAACGATCCTGATTTTACGTATCGCAGCAGTATTGTTTCGGGTTGGGATACGCAAGGAAAAACAAGTATCCGCCTGGAGGTAGGAGATTATAAATTCTTGTTTTTCAAATTGTCGGGGTTACATACTTTTTTAGATCCTGAATCATTAACAAATGCTGTTACTTTTGCAGACATAAAGGTTAAAGCAGAAAAAGATCCGGCCCGGGACGGATATGTATGGCCGGCAGATGAACTTTGGTTTCCAGAAAGTGCTGCTATGGCCGATGAGATCTATTCTATCCAGGGAGGAGAAACGGTACGGAATACATTAACAAGAGCTGTAGGACAAATTGTCCTCCAATTAAAACGCGGGATTCCGGAAAACGGGGAAATCGATTCTTTGCCGTATCCTGCAGGGAAGACGATTATGGATAATATAGAAAGAGTTTCTTTGGATATTGCGGGAATAGGAGAGGCAGCAGATATTAGAGGAGGAATCGGAAACAGCAAAGTGTTCTGGACAACCGCTCAGGCTAACCGGATTACGAAAAGTGGTTTTGCCATATTTGAAGGTCCTTTCGTATTTCCGTCCGGTACAGGGCAGGAAACAAACGTGAATGTCGTTTTGCTGCCTAAATCAGGCAGTGCTTTTCCGGAACTTTCAAAACAAGTGAAGGGAAAGGTAGAAAGGAACAAACGTCTGGTCATTACACTCTGGGTAACTTCTACCTATAAATTTATCGGGATTACTGTAAAAACTGATCCGATTTCGGCAGAGACCGACGGGGATCAGGGAATATGGAATTAGAAAACGGCCTATTTATGATGCCCATTTACGGATTTGCGTATTGGGTTTCGTAAATCTAAAGATTAGGAGTTATTTGAATATATAAGTTAGAAATAGAGGAAAGAGTTTAGCGTTTATTTAAATAAAAAGGGAATGAAAATAACAGGAATATTCCGGATAATATTTTTTTTGGGATGTGGCATAATGGGAATAGCTTGTTCCGACTCCTGGACAGGGAAAAAGGAAGGAGGAGATACCGATGGTTACCCTGTACTGCTGGAATTAAAAGGAAGGGGGGCATCGGATAATTTAATATATGAATTGTGTATTTTCCGTAAATTACCCGCAGATCCTGATTATCTTCTGGATACATCTTTGGTCTTGCAGGGCAATGGCCAAGACCGGCTCCGGCTGATGAACGATGATTTGAAGAATTACGATTACCGCTTTTTGTTTATAGCGACTCCCGGGAACCGTCCGGAGATAGGTATAAGCGGAAAAAACGGTCAAATGCCGCTTCCGGAAAAGAGTACCTGGGCCGATACCCGTATTATTGTACAACAAGATTCCCTGACTTTGGATAATTATTATGCTATTTTGGATAAACAGGGAAAAGAATTGTGGGATAACGGAGAAATCGAAGGAATATTGACCCGTTTGGTGGGACAAATGGTATTTGATTTTTATAAAATAAATGAATTAAATGTTCCGGTTGATGTAGACCCGTTAACAGCAGATTCTGTCGTTTCTGTTTTCGATCGTGTCTATCAGATTGATATTACTTATACAGGATTAGCGACAGCTATCGGATTTCCGGAGGAGACATTGCCTGTTGGGATGATGGAGCAGGGTACAGTCGTGAGACATATTTATCCCCGTCAAGACGAGCGGTTTAGGGTAAGCATACCTCAGCCCGAAAATCATTTATATGCGACAGCTTTTGGAGTAAAGGGGAGTGCAAGAATTTTAGGTGACTGTTTTCTGCCTGCGGATAAAACCGTCAGAGTCAATATGGTATTTCACTATTTTGATACGACTCCTGTCTGTGAAAATTGGCATGGAGATGCTCCGCATACAAAGGATTGTTATTCCAAAGCACAGATTGCTCTGAATTTGCCTGCAGTTACAGCGTCTTCTGGTTTAAAGATATTGCCCGATTGTTTTACACGAAATAAAGGAGGGATTTATTGTAACCGGATTATTGATATACCCCATACAACGGGTATAACGATTGATGTAGATTGGAAGAATACATTTAAATAGAAGAGAGATGAGAAGAGATAAGATTTGGTGGTTCGGGATACTGGTTTTATTATTTCTGGCTTGTCAGCAGGAGCATTATTGGGAAAGTGACGAAATACTGGCTGAAGGAGAAGAAAATATCGGGGTATCTTTTACTATTTCTCTGGCATCCGGAATGAAGCTGGATTCGGAAATTGTACCGATGAATATAACCCGGGCCGGAGGGGATACCGTTTTGACCCGTATTTGCAATGAATATAAGGCTATTGTAGTAAAAAAGGTAGATACCCGATGGATTATAGACCGGATTGTTTCTCCAAATCTGGGAAAAGGTTCGGCTTGGTCAGAGTTTGGACTAAAAAGAACGGATGTGCTGAGCTCTCTACAACTCGAATTACGGCCGGGCACTTATCGTTTGGTCCTTTTTTTAAATCCTACTTCTGCGAAGTGGAATGAGGACTTAAAACCCGGAATGGTCGTGGAGAATGAAGACGGAACCGTCGTTCCTCCAAAAGTATTGGAATACCTTATTGGTGATTCCGGATATCCAAATGTCGGACTCCGCATGCTGATCCGGGAACTTTTTACTGGTTCTGTGGATTTTGTTGTGAGAAAGACCGATCAGTTGAATCAGGATCCCCATGAAAATCTGCATTCTGTTCAGGTATCCCGGAAAGTGGCCTGTTTCCGGGTCGTATTAAAAGAAAATCCGGAGGCTCCGCACTTTGGAAATACAGAACAGAGTTTTAAGGCGGTTTTTACAGCAGCTGACGGAAAGTATTTTCCGGATGGACTGGATATATGGGGGAATGCCTGGTATGATAAGGTAAATCCTTGTCATTCAATGGGGGTGTGTATGGTATCCCGTTATCCGCAAGGAAGAACGGATTATTTGGTTTCTTCCTGGACAGGAGTGACTGTTTTCTCTCCTTATTATATCGTAGATGATCAGAATGAAGGGTTACCCTATACAATCAGTGATATTAAAATATTCGGACAGTCGGGAGCACCTTACCAGGTATTTAAGTGTCCGCAAGGTTATACTACTACCCGGGTTTTCAGAACGTCTTATATCGATGGCATTGTTTTGCGACCGATCAATAAGATTTTTTCGGATGAGACTACGCAGTCCGGAGTTTACCTGGAAGAAATAAATGAAGATCCGGGAATCTTATTTGGTCCTTTTATGGAATGGAATAATAAATATTAGTAAATTGAAAAGGAGAAAAGGATGGAAATACATTTTTCCTGATAAATGAAATACGGAGAGAGCTTGAAGTATGAAAACGAAAGTATGGTTTATAATGGGGATATTCTTTATCCTGGCAGGTTGTATCAAAGAAGATCTGGATCCTTGTCCGCTTGGAAGGGTAAAGGTAAATGTCTATGCTGAAAAATTTCAGAATTCTTCAGAAAATGCTATGGATAATGTGGAAGGAAGTATAAAAGATCGTATCCGGCATATGCGTTATTATCTTTACCGGGAAGGGAAAATGGAGCAAAAAGGTATTGTCAGTGATTGGTCTGCTGTAAACGGAGCTTTTTACGCTTTGACTTGGGAAGGGCTCGAATGGGGAGACTATGAATTGATATTGGTAGGTAATTCTACGAAAAATGCTTTATCCGGGGATGAAAATATTGCTGATAATTTAGTGTTGACTTATCCGGGGAGTGAACTGACAGAAGATTATTTTGCTGCCGTTTTGCCGTTTGCGGTAAACTGCGATTGTGAACTGGAATTTAACACGGCTTTGTCCCGTTTACAGTCAGTTGTTCGCTATACATTTAAAAATATGCCTGCGGATCTGACGGATATCGAAGTAGAAATGTCCCGTCTGGCAACTAAAAAATATATTACGGGAAGTTATGAGGGAGAAGGAAGTGCTGTAAAGAAATATGCTGTTCTCCCTGTACGGGCAGAAACTGCTGCC
>JAEXFF010000397.1 GCA_023400335.1 Bacteroidota bacterium | reverse complement strand
TATGCCTCTGCCCATCAGCTGAACAATCGTTTAATCTGGCTCAATAATCTGAACGACAGCAGTATTCTCCAGGCTTTTTATCAGAACGCCCGGATTTTTATTTACCCTTCCTTTTACGAAGGTTTCGGGCTCCCGGTAACCGAAGCATTGCTGAGTAAAGTCCCGGTTATTACCTCTTCCGTTTCTTCTCTTCCGGAAGCCGGAGGTGCCTATTGCTACTACGTAAATCCTTCCCGTCCGGAAGAAATAGCCGAGGGCATACAAAAAATTTTAGAGGATTCCGCCCTCCGTAATACGCTGACAGAAGGGGGCTTCCAATTTGCCCACAAACAATTTGATCCCCGTTTATTAACTCAAAAAGTCCATGATATTTACCGGGAACTCGTTTCCCTGCGTTCATAAGTGATAAACGAACAGGCAAATTCATTTTTCTCGTCCGGGAAAGTCTCGGTACGGTTTACCTCCGTCCATTCAGCAGTATTCACTTCCGGAATAAAAGTATCCCCTTCCACACGGGTATGCACACGGGTCAGGTATAAACGACCGGCTTTTTCCCAAAGTGCATTATACAATGTACCTCCTCCGATAATAAAAATTTCTTCTTCTGACTTTAAAGTCTCCAAAGCTTCGGAAAGACTGGTATAACATTCACAACCTTCAGCAGCAAATGCAGGATTACGGGTAATAACGACATTCCGACGGTTCGGTAAAGCCCTTCCTATAGACTCAAAAGTCCGGCGTCCCATCACAATAGTATGCCCTGTTGTCAACATCTTAAAATGCCTGAGATCAACAGGTAAATGCCATATCAGTCCGTTATCCTTTCCGATAACATTATTTTCCGAAGCCGCAACGATAATGGATAAAATCATAATTACAAAGTTTAATGTACAAAGATAAGGATATTCCCGCATAAAACCGTCTTCCTTTCTCCGGCATACAAATCTTTTCATTTCCTTTCCATTTTCCGGATTACGCTTTAAATAATTGCTTCTTACGGAAACTTTGCCTAGCTTTGCAAAAGCTCGTGCTTTTGTGCGATAATTTAGATAACTTAATAAAATTGTACTATGGCCTTTACCGACATTTGCAACAAAATTTTTAATGAATCCATTATGGATTACCACGTGAAAGACAATGTAGACACTCCTATTCAGAACCCATATCCTCTAAAAAGTATAGAGTACTATTTATATCTGAAAAACTGGATTGATACTGTACAATGGCATTTTGAAGATATTATCCGGGATCCGAATATCGACCCGGCAGAAGCCCTTTTACTAAAAAGACGTATCGATAAATCCAATCAGGATCGTACAGATTTAGTGGAACTGATCGACAGTTATTTTCTGGATAAATTCAAAGAGGTAGCTGTCTTACCGGACGCTGTCATCAACACCGAGAGCCCGGCTTGGGCAATTGACCGGCTTTCTATACTGGCCTTAAAAATTTATCATATGCAACAGGAAGTGAACCGGACTGACACAAATCCGGAACACCATTTGCAATGCGAAAAAAAACTGAACGTTCTGTTGGAACAGCAAAAAGATCTTTCCACAGCTATCGGACAATTACTGGAAGACATAGCCGCCGGACGGAAATATATGAAAGTGTACAAACAGATGAAAATGTATAATGACCCGGCTCTGAATCCAGTCCTTTACGGAAAGAAATAAAAAAGAGATTCTCTCCCTCAACACCTCCCCAAGGATGCAGGGAGAAAATTAACTTGTAAAGTTTTAAGCTCCTGACCACGGAATAGAAAATTGTTAAGAATGAAACGCTTGCTGGTCATCCGTTTTTCCGCTATGGGGGATGTAGCTATGACTGTACCTGTAGTTTACTCATTGGCAAAGCAATACCCCGAACTGGAAATCACTCTGTTAAGCCGCCCCAACTTCCGGTCGCTTTTTGAAAAGTTACCGGAAAATGTGGCATTTATAGCAGCGGATCTGAAGGGAAGACATAAAGGAATCATCGGATTAATCCGTTTATTCCGGGAACTCCGTTCTTATAAATTCGACGCAGTAGCTGATTTGCACGATGTATTGCGCACCCGTTTCCTACGGACTTGCTTTTGGTTTTCCGGAAAAAAGGTGGCATTTATTCAAAAAGGACGGAAAGAAAAAAAACAATTGGTACGGCCCACCCGCAAAATTCTTAAACCGTTAAAATCCTCCTTTACCCGTTACCAAGAAGTATTCGGCCGTTTGGGACTACCGCTTACCCTTTTATTTTCCTCTATTTATGGTGAGAAGAAAGGAGATTTCGAACTCATCCGTTCCCTTACAGGAGAAAAAAAACAGGAAAAATGGGTAGGTATAGCCCCTTTTGCACAACATCAGGGGAAAATATATCCCCTTCCCCTTATGGAAAAAGTCATCGTACAATTGAATGAAAGGCCAGACATCCGTCTTTTCTTTTTTGGCGGAGGCAAAAAAGAGACAGAAATCCTCAAAAAATGGGAAGAAAAATTTCCGGGGACTTTGGCCTTACCGGGAAAACTGAATATGTCGGGAGAACTCTCGCTGATGAGCTATCTGGACGTTATGATTTCCATGGATTCCGCCAATATGCATATGGCTTCTCTGGTCCATACCCCTGTCCTCTCCCTTTGGGGTGCTACCCATCCCTGGTGCGGATTTATGGGTTGGGGACAAAAAGAAGAGCAGGCCATACAGATTGATTTACCTTGCCGGCCTTGTTCCGTATTTGGCAACAAACCTTGTCTGCGGAATGATTACGCTTGCCTGAACCGCATTCTTCCCGAAAGAATCGTTCAGGAAACGGAAAGTTTATTGAAAAAAAATGAAGAGAAAGATATTAATTAATCCGAAATACGAATACCTGCGTTCGTTCATTACTGCCCTTCCCGATACTTTTTCCCAAAATGGAAAAATCATCTATCAGAGCAGAAACGAATTACGGGTGTTTGAAAAGGAAGGACTGTCCCTCAATGTAAAGCGTTTCGGTATTCCTCTTTTTTTCAACCGGATCATTTATAACTGTTTCCGTCTCCCCAAAGCCCTCAGAGCTTATGAATATGCCCTGAAACTACAAAGGCTGGACATCAGTACCCCGGAAGCTGTCGGGTGCATCTGTATAAACCATAACGGTTTACTTGGCAGCTGTTACTTTATCAGTCTCCAGGTACCTTATACCCGCAGATTTTATGAATTCGGTATCTCTCCCATTGAAGGAAAAGAAGAAATTATCAGGGCTTTTGCCCGGTATACAGCCCGTATGCATGAAGCAGGAGTATACCATAAAGATTATTCCCCGGGGAATATTTTATTCGATATTAATAAAGGAAAACCTGAATTTTGTGTAGTTGATATCAACCGGATGAAATTCGGTCCTGTAGGTATCAAAGAAGGGTGTGCCAATTTCGCCCGTCTTTGGGGGCAACAACCTTTTTTTCGTATATTAGCCACGGAATATGCCGAAGCCCGTCACTTTGATACGGCACAATGTATCCAATTAGTATTACATTACCGCCAGAAATTCTGGAAACATTATAGCCGGAGGCATCCGCCTGAATTTCAACTGGATATATAAACATTATTTTATGGAACAAAAGCGTCTATACGACTATTTAATTGTCGGAGCCGGTCTCTTTGGAGCCGTCTTTGCCCGGCAAGCGACACAGGCAGGAAAAAAATGCCTGGTTCTCGACAAACGTCCCCACAAGGGTGGAAATATATATTGTGAAGATATCGACGGTATACATGTCCATAAATACGGCGCACATATTTTTCATACCAGCCAGAAAGAGGTGTGGAATTATGTCAATCGTTTTGCAGAATTCAACCGTTTCACAAATTCACCCCTGGCGTACTACAAGGGAAAGCTCTATAACCTCCCCTTTAATATGAATACTTTTAACCGGCTGTGGGGAGTTATCAGCCCGGCAGAAGCCCGTAAAAAAATAGAAGAGCAACGCGGGAAATATGCATTTATCCAGGAACCGGCCAATCTGGAAGAGCAAGCTTTAAAATTATGCGGAGAAGATATCTACCGGATTCTGATCAAAGGATATACCGAAAAACAATGGGGAAGACCGGCTACAGAACTTCCGGCTTTCATCATTAAACGGATTCCTTTCCGGTTTACATACGATAATAATTATTTTAATGATGCTTACCAAGGTATTCCCTACGGAGGCTATAATTTATTGATCGAAGGGCTCTTAAAAGACATAGAAGTAAGACTGAACACAAATTATTTTGAAAACCGGGATTACTTCGGGCAATTGGCAGATAAAACAGTATTTACCGGTTGTATAGATGAATTTTTCAATTATGAATTCGGTCCGCTGGAATACCGGAGCCTTCACTTTGAACAAGAGCGGTTAGCCCTTCCGGATTTTCAGGGAAATGCAGTTGTCAATTATAACGAAAGGGAAGTACCCTATACCCGTATCATTGAACACAAACATTTTGAATTCGGACAACAGCCCTTCACTGTCATTACCCGGGAGTATCCCAAAACCTTCGTGGCGGGAGACGAACCTTATTATCCCGTCAATGATGCAACGAATACAGCTAAAGTCAAAAAATACAAAGAAAAAGCAGCCGGGTATTCCGGCCTTCTTTTAGGAGGCCGGCTGGCCCAGTATGCTTATTTCGATATGGACGACACAGTGGAAGCGGCCTTGAATTTATCCCGTCAGGAATTTTTATTCTAACTCTTTGTCAGCCCTTCTCATGCCGGCTTACGAACAATATAATATTAAAACAATCAGGATTTGAATTGAACCAGAATATGACAAATAAATGCTATCTTTCCAAAAACTACAAAGGTTTACAAAATGCCGGTAACAAGGCCAAAACCGATATTGAAAAAATTCTTCAGCAAAACGGATTCCGGAATGCCGGACTAAAACAAACCGTCTGTACCAATAAAATTCTCGGTTTTATTATTACGCTCCTGGGGGTACTGAAAGCTCCTTTTTGCCTTCGGAAAGGGAATGTTTTACTTTTACAATATCCGCTGAAAAAATATTATTGTTTCGTATGTAATATGGCCCACCTGAGGGGAGCCAAAGTAATCACCCTGATCCACGATCTCGGCAGTTTCAGACGTCAGAAACTCACCGTCCTTCAGGAAATAAAACGCTTGAGTCACAGTGATTATATTATTGCCCATAATGTATCCATGAAAAATTGGCTGGAACAACAAGGATGTAAAATTCCGATCGGTTGCCTGGAAATATTCGATTACCTTTCTGAAACCACAGCCCCGGTCCGGCCGGCTCCTCAAATCCCTTACGGCATTGTATATGCAGGGGGATT
>JAEXFF010000358.1 GCA_023400335.1 Bacteroidota bacterium | reverse complement strand
ATGATTACTTGTTTTTCTTCCCTTTTCATTCTACAAAGGTCCTTTTAAAGGTTAATAATTAATCAAGTAATGACTTAAGGTCTAATTTAATACCGGGACTCATTGTACTTGACAGGAACACACTCTTCACATAGGTACCTTTTGCAGAAGATGGTTTCAGTTTTTGAATAACATTCATGAATTCACGAGCATTATCTCTGATTTTATCTGCGTCAAAGTTCACTTTCCCAATAGAAGTGTGTACGATACCAAACTTGTCAACTTTAAAATCAATTTTTCCCTGCTTTACTTCCGTTACGGCTTTCGCAATATCCATTGTTACAGTACCGCTTTTCGGGTTAGGCATCAATCCACGCGGACCTAAAATTCGTCCTAAAGCACCAATTTTACCCATAATAGAAGGCATGGTAATAATGATATCGATATCAGTCCAACCTGATTTCAACTTTTCAATATACTCATCCAAGCCTACATAATCGGCTCCTGCAGCTTTAGCTTCTTCAGCCTTATCGGGCGTACAAAGTACTAAAACTCGGATTTCTTTACCGGTACCATGAGGTAAGGTAACGACACCACGCACCATTTGATTGGCCTTACGCGGGTCTACTCCCAGACGAACGTCCATGTCAACTGACGCATCAAACTTGGTAAAAGTAATCTCTTTCACAAGTTTAGCAGCTTCTTCAATGGTATATACTTTACCATTTTCGATTTTTTCTAAAGCTAACTTCTTATTTTTTGTCAGTTTACTCATTACGTTTGAAGTATTACAAATTCATTAAAAAGGTTTTTCACCATCTACGGTGATCCCCATACTTCTGGCAGTTCCAGCTACCATGCTCATTGCCTTTTCAATTTCGAAAGCATTCAAATCGCTCATTTTTCCTTCTGCAATCTGTTTTACCTGATCCCAGGTAACAGAAGCTACTTTTTTACGGTTAGGCTCTGCAGAACCGGATTTAAGCTTTGTTACTTCCAAAAGTTGAACAGCAACAGGAGGTTGTTTGGTTATAAAATCAAAAGACTTATCACCATAAACCTGAATAATTACCGGAATAATCTTTCCTGCCTGATCCTGAGTTCTTGCATTAAACTGTTTACAGAAGTCCATAATATTAACTCCTTTAGAACCTAATGCAGGACCTACGGGGGGAGAAGGATTAGCGGCACCAGCTTTAATCTGTAGCTTTATAAGAGCTTCAACTTCTTTTGCCATGATTTTTTTCCTCTCAAAAAATTAATTATTCTTTTTCTACCTGCATGAAACTCAATTCGAGTGGTGTCTTACGACCGAAAATTTTGACAATTACTTTCAATCTCTTCTTATCGCTATTCACCTCCTCTATCACACCGGTAAAGCCGTTGAACGGTCCGTCTGTAACTTTTACGGATTCGCCCACGAAATAAGGGATACTTATTTCTTCCGGTTGTTCCGCAAGTTCATCTACTTTTCCAAGAATCCGGTTGATTTCAGCTAAACGCATAGGCACCGGATCACCTCCTTTGGTTTCCCCCAGGAAGCCAATTACATTCGTGATATCACGAAGCATGTGGGGAATCTCACCAACTAAGGCAGCCTCAATCATAACGTAACCCGGAAAGAAATTCCGCTCTTTGCTGATTTTTTTTCCGTTACGTACCTGATAAATCTTCTCGGTAGGTATCAAAACCTGAGAAACGTAATCCTGAAGCCCCAAACTGGCAATTTCACTCTCGATATATTCCTTCACTTTCTTCTCTTTTCCGCCAATTACCCGAAGGACATACCACTTCTTTTTAATTTCTGCCATCTTAGTTTTCCGGATTATTAATAAAACAACTTATAAATAAAGGTCAACACATTTCTGAATACAATGTCCATTATAAAAATGCCAATCGCTATAATGACGGAAGCAATCATTACAATCGTAGCACTACTCTGGAGTTCTGACCAGGATGGCCAGGACACTTTATTGACCAATTCGTTATATACGTCTGAGAAATAACCTTTAATATTCATTTTAGACTATAGATTGTAAATCCCAAATTGTATTTGACTGACAATTCAAAATTTAAAATTTAAAATTTTTCGCACGGATGGAGAGACTCGAACTCCCGACACTCGGTTTTGGAGACCGATGCTCTACCGACTGAGCTACATCCGTAAAGTGAGGCTGACAAACTGTCAGCCTCAGGCTTTTATAGAATGATCATTCTAAGATTTCAGTAATCTGACCGGCACCTACGGTACGTCCACCTTCACGGATAGCGAAACGCAAACCAAGTGAACAAGCTACCGGAGTCAACAATTCAACAGTAATTGTTACGTTATCTCCCGGCATTACCATTTCAGTTCCTTCCGGTAAAGTAATTTCACCAGTTACGTCCATCGTACGTAAGTAGAACTGCGGTCTGTATTTATTGTGGAACGGAGTGTGACGTCCGCCTTCTTCTTTCTTCAAGATATAAACCTCAGCTTTGAATTTCTTGTGCGGTTTAACAGAACCCGGTTTTGCCAATACCATACCCCGTTTGATTTCGTCTTTGTCGATACCACGAAGCAACAAACCAACGTTATCTCCAGCTTCCCCTTCATCCAACAATTTACGGAACATTTCAACTCCGGTACATACCGTTTTCTTTCCGTCAGCACCCAAACCGATAATTTCCAGTTCGTCACCTACGTGCACAATACCTGTTTCAATACGACCTGTAGCAACAGTACCACGACCTGTAATGGAGAACACGTCTTCAACCGGCATCAAGAAAGGTTTTTCGTTGTCACGCGGAGGCAGCGGAATCCATTCATCAACGGCATGCATCAACTCCATTACTTTTTCTACCCATTTTGCTTCACCATTCAAAGCACCTAAAGCAGAACCTAAGATAACCGGAGTATTGTCACCATCGTATCCATAGAAGGACAATAATTCACGAACTTCCATTTCCACCAGTTCCAACATTTCAGGATCGTCAACCATATCCACTTTATTCAAGAATACAACGATTCTCGGAACGTTTACCTGACGGGCTAAAAGAATGTGTTCACGGGTCTGAGGCATCGGACCATCAGTTGCAGCACAAACCAAAATAGCACCGTCCATCTGAGCAGCACCGGTAACCATGTTCTTTACATAGTCAGCGTGGCCCGGACAGTCAACGTGAGCATAGTGACGATTTTCTGTTGAGTATTCAACATGTGAAGTATTGATCGTTATACCTCTTTCTTTTTCCTCCGGAGCATTATCAATCTGATCGAAAGATTTTACTTCAGAAAGACCTTTTTCAGCCAATACTTTAGTAATTGCTGCAGTCAAAGTTGTTTTACCGTGGTCAACGTGACCGATAGTACCAATATTTACGTGTGGTTTTGACCTGTCAAACTTTTCTTTAGCCATAACTCAAAAACAATTTTATTATTAAACAATTTATTACAAAAAATCTGTGTCTTATTCTTAACAACCTGTCTATCAGTTTCATATACAGGATACGACAGAAAAGCCCGATTATCGAGCGTGCAAATATAGAAAAATAATTTTGTGTGACAAAATTATTTTCAGTTAAAGTTTATGGTTTAGAGTTGAATAGACTATTTCTTTTTGTCCCTGACCTTAAACTTTACTCTTTATTTTTCTCTGTCTTTCTCTTTAATTTTTACAAGCTGACGCTTTAAAACATCATATAATTCATCGATAGCCTCTTCGAATTTTTTAGCATTTTTCTTTGCAAAAACATCCTGACCCTTAATCGAAATACTCACCTCAACGACTTTATTCTCCAAATTATCATCCTTTTCCAACTTCAGTGTAGTCTCAATGCCCAATATTCCATCGTAATATTTTTCTAACTTGGATAATTTTTTCTGAATAAAATCTTCAAGTTGAGAACTTGTAGAAAAACCAACAGGATTAATTTTAACTTCCATAGAATTTCCTCCTTTAATTTTAAGCCCTAGGATGAGCCTGGTTAAACACCTTAATTAAGTATTCAAAAGAATTATGAGTATAAATCTGCGTAGCAGATAAATCGGTATGCCCCAGCAAAGCCCGGATAGCCTCTATACAAGCCCCGTTATTCAATAACTGTGTCGCAAAAGTATGACGCAGGACATGCGGACTACGTTTGGACAATGTCGTGACCTTCCCCAGGTATCTTACAACCAAGCGGTAAATGAATTTATCATATACAGGAGTGCCTTTATCCGTAATAAAAAAATAACCGTGCTCTTGTTGCACCCGTTTCTCTCTTTCTTCCAGATAACACTGCATATCTTCCAGAAGTTCATTGGCCAAAGGTAGCAGCCGTTGTTTATTTCCTTTCCCGGTAATTACCAGACTTTTTCCGGCAAAATCGATATCCCGGACCTTCAACCCGACTAATTCCGAGCGACGCATACCAGTATAATATGCCGTCAACAAAACCAACCTGTCCCTCAGCTCCCGGAAACCTCCCTGGAATTCATCACTGTCTAATAATTCATCCATCTGATAATCGAGAACGAATACCGGCAAACGACGCCCGATCTTCGGTAAAAGAATTGTCTCCGTCGGGTCCTCCGACAGCCGTCCCTCCCGCATCAGATATTTAAACAACGTACGTAAGACACTCAACTTTCTCCGGGTTGTAGTTGCCTTATGCCCTTTAGACATCAGAATCACAATCCACTCCCGTATGATTTTCGAAGTAATGTCCGGAAAATCTTTCACCTCCTTAATGGTAGCACAATAATCCAGGAATTGCCCCAAGTCTTCTTTATAAGCATGCAGCGTGTGAGGCGAATACCTCTTCACATTTTCCAGATGACTCAGAAAGGGTGCAATATCCATAATTTTATACTACTAAAAATCAAAAGCTTTTCAGAAAACCAACCGTTCCTTTGGTCATCCAGGGCTTCCGACTTCAAAAATCGTACCTAAATATAAAACTTTCGTCCGGAATAAACAAATCCCGCTTTTTATATTTTTAATCTTCGGCAATTTGCAAAGACTGCTTATAAACAGCTTTTAAATGCTGTTGACGATTCCGGATGGAAGGTTTGGTAAATGCCTGACGATCCCTCAGCTCTTTTACAATTCCGGTTTTCTCAAATTTTCTTTTAAATTTTTTTAAGGCTCTTTCAATATTCTCGCCTTCTTTTAAAGGTACTATAATCATGATTTTTCAATTTTATAAATAATACATATAATATATACAACTCCCATTCTTCCCTTCACTTATTCCTGAATAGATGAAGATACGGTTTTTATAAACCCCTTCCTACTGTATAGGAATAACTCACAGCAGAAACTCTTCCTGGACATAATATCCTGTTTAATTATCTATATTTCCCCGGAATAAGCCCACCTCCTTTCAAAGCGGATTGATTTATAATATATTATATTTTCAAAAACAGAGTGACAAAGGTAAATTTTTTTTTCTAATTTCAGAAATTCCGAAATAAGAAAATGTTTAAACGGGAAAGTGTTCAATCGTGAAAATAGAGAAGAGTATAAATGTTTAAATGTTTAAATGCGGAAGGGGAACAGAATTTAAAGGCCAGGTGCCCCAGAGAGGAAGAAATGTGATCAAACCTAGTAACCGAAACGGATCCTTCATTATCCCATCCTCCCTACCTACGGTATCCTCCCCCTCATTGGAGCCCTGATTTAAAAATGTTTCTACTTCCCGATACCTGATTCTGCCCAACCATTTTAAATAAAAACGTGTACGGAATATACCTTTCTCCTCCTTCTTCCCACAGAAAACCCCTTCCACACTTGAACAATTAAACATTTACCCATTAATACTGTAATAACATCCGAAGAAATTATTCTATCAACACCGGTTCGAATTCATAAGGATCATATTTCAAATCTCCTACACTCATCGCTTCGTTTTTCCTGATCAAACCCGTAATATCAAAATGAAGCGTCAGCAAAATATAATAAACCCGGCGCATAATCTCATTCGAAAAGATACAATTTGCCGAATCTTCAAAATAACCGGCAATTGCTCCGATAATCCACGAAGTATCCTCACCTTCCAATGACAAGCTCATACTTTCAGCAATAATTTTACAGATCAGGTCTGATGCTTTCACTTCTACATCCTTCACTTTCAAAGGTTTATTCAAATGAGACAGCGGATGCAAAACAATTTTATAATCCTTCGAATCATAGGGAACCGTCACATATTCGTTCCATCTACTCTTAGCTTCATAATCATGCTCATTCAACTTTGTAATAATAAAATTTTCACTTAAACTTTTTACACGTACTACCCTTAATCCATAAGGATAATGGATCAACAACATTTTAGCGTTCATAACAAAAAGAATTTTTATATAGGAATTAAACAGTCACACACACAATGTTTTCACTGTATGAATAAAACTAAAAGTTTAATTTTGTTATAGAACACTTGTTGTAATGCGTAAAAATGTCTCTTTTAGTTAAAATATAAATATGTATTGTTAATATACATAAAATAATTAACAGTATTTCACTAATTTTATATTCAAAGCATGATAAATTAACAAATACAAAATTATGTACATTATCCTGTTTTTATGGAATTAAAAAAAAGAAAAACCTTTTCCCATAGCTTATCTTCCATCTCTCTACCCCCATACATTTTACACATTAAGTATCCAAACAAATATAAAACTGTCGTTTTTTTAAATTCAAAACGTACCGGACTGATAAGGATTTCAATCCAATATTTAAAGTTTTTTAAGGGGGATTCCGGCAATGAAAAATCTAAATAGCAGATATGCTGCTACAGTTCACTTAAGCAAATACCTAATATTGTAATATTCTCTTAATATTACTTACAATGTAACTAAATCCCTCTAATAATGCGTCAATTTTGGTAGAGAATAAAGGTAAATGGAAATATTGCAAATAGGATAGATCAATTTAAAAACAATTATCACACCTCATTTTGTAATCCACAGACTATCAATCGTCATTTTTTAAAATTTATCACACCCCCTCCGGAGTATCTGCACGACCCCTCTAAATTGATCCGGATTGAGAATAATATATATCCGGATTCTTTTCTGCAAATGGGCACCTAATAAATTTAATTTTGCAAAAGTACTCTTCTTGTGTAATAAACATAATATATTACCCCATAAAAAAGAAAAGGCCGATAAGTAATTTATCGGCCTTTTCCTCATTAAAAAAAGAGGCCTTTATTTATAAGGCCTCTATCCCTTTACGTCTAATTTATATCATTCACTCCTGTTCTGCACTCTCACATATATCAAAACTACCGGTATAAGTACTATCGGTTTCCTTAATTTCCGTAAAACGGATGGTATAAGTTCCATTGGGCAAATTTTCAATATTAATTTCTACAGGATGAAGCGGATCCCCTTTTACAACTTTTTTCAATACAACCATATCTTTGCTGTCTAAAAATTCAATTAATACTTCATCCATTTCTACCAGAAACATCACCGAAATATCAGAAAAAGTTTTGGTAACAGTTACCGGAACAGGAGCCTGATCTGTTGCCATTGGTCGCTCAGGATAGACGATAATCCAATAATCACTATCAGCAGGATCATAGTCATCTTTAGCATAACTCCCTACTATTAAACAACTAAATAATACTAACAATACAATTTTTTTCATAGCCATAAAATTTAAATTTTGCTGCCTGAAATTAAAAAAAAATTTGATAATATCATATATTATGAATAAAATAATTATCAATTATAAAAAAATGTAATACTAAATCAGGTTTATTTTAAACAGGACATCGTTTTTGAAAAAAAGGGAATGCCAAATATTAGAGGTGAGCAGAGCATTTACCGGCTATTTCTTTTATAAAATCTTTAAATTTAAGTTTACGGTTATTGTGAATTTTCTTCATTATTTCACAACGCCGGTTATTGACAGTACAATCCGTTACCTGCATAAACGAAGCTATCTCTTTGGTTGTAAATCCGGCACAGGCCAAACAACAAAGTTTTATATCCGTATTCGTCAACATCGGATAATTTCTCTTTAATTCCTCCACAAACCCATCATATAAAATATTTATTCCCTCACAAAATTCATCCCATTTTTTAACCGCCAATAAATCAGTCAGTATCTTTTTATAGTCCAGATCTTGTCTTCCGTTTAATGTTGTGGCCACAATAATTTTTTTCGTAACTTCTATCTGCCGCTGTACAATTTCTTTTAATTTCTGATCTCTCCCGCTCAGTTGCAGTAAAGTACACTCCTGTATTGTCAATTTATGCTCAAAGGTTTCCAAACGCAATCTGTATTTTATCAGTTCTTTTTTACGCTTGTCTGCAATATATTGATATAAAGCAATGATTACAACCATAAAAGCTCCCAGACTAATTACCACCATCCACAACCAGGCCTGTTTTGCTTTTAATAAAGCGGCCTCGCTCTGTAACTGCTTATAGCGATATTTTTGCTCAAATTCCAATACCGATTTCTTTTTAAAATCCTTATGCATTGAATCGATCAAAGCGTTTACTTGTTTAGCATAAAATAAAGCTAAAGAAAAATTTTTTCTTTTTTCATTAACTTTCTGTAGACGGGCGCATACGCCTGCTTTATTTTCTTCTTTTCGAGTGTTATCCAAACACTTTACTATATAGTATTCTGCGCTATCCAATTTATTTTCCTGTAAATAAATATCACCCAATAAAACATAATAATCCGAACAGGCCTTCTCTCCCAACAACCGCAGAGCTTCCAGGGCTTCTTGCTTTGCAATACTGGTATAGCCCTGAGAAATGTATACATTCCCTTTATAATTATGAGTTAAAGCCAATAAAGAAGTATCTTTTCTAATTTGCGCCATCCATAAAGCTTTATCTAAATAATAAATACAACTATCGTATTGTTTAGTATACCGAAAAATATTTCCTTTTCCTAAAAGCGCGATATTCTCATTTTTTAGGTTATTAGCTCTGTGAAAATAATAGGCAGAAAGAGAAAAAGATTCCTGAGCCTGCATAATACGAAATTGATTTTCCTGTAAAATTGCAATCCGGTTATAGATGAGTCCTAACAAATTATTTGCTTCAATCGGAAGAGCAATTTTTTCTGCGTCTAAAAATACTTTAATCGCATTTTCTTTTTGTCCGTCACTCATATAATAACAGCCCAGATAATATTTAGCCTTTGCCAATCGCAATGCATCCCGATGATTGGCATAATAATTAACTGCAATACGAATTAAAGAATCATTTCGTATAACTTTATTATTTTTATCCAACGCCTGAGTGTACAATAAGGCATAGCAAGCATTTTCCCGGGAAGTAAGCCGACGAGTATCTATTGTTTCCAATAAACTCAGAGCACTATCCGGTTTTGTTTCCATACATTGCTCTGCTTTTTGTAATACGGCACGGTAATCGTCCTGAGAGCAACTCCATATACAATACGTTATAAAACACACACCCAAAATTCTCATTTTATAGAAAAATTTTCACCGTAGATAAACTTCGAATTTTCTATAAACCGGAAAATACACAGCAGAGTAAATTTTACTCCCTGAGTACAGCCTACACCCAAAGCTGTCAGGGATTGAGTAAATCCTTACAAAAAAAGTCAAGCACACCGTTTATCATCTCGACATAAGCCCTGGCTTTTTCATTTTCCGGATTTAAGCGGAGTACAGCATTAAATTTATTCAAAGCATCTGTACTTTTTCCCAACCGATAACATAATTCCCCTGTATACATCAGCCACGCTTCTCCTTGCTGACTGTCAGGATATTTTTCCAGTTCAGCAAGAGCTTCAGTAATCCGGCCCTCAGCCACCCATCTTTCTATCTTTTCATCCATAATTTAAATCTAAACTGATAAAGTTATAAAATTAAAAATATATATTTAAACTGGAAAACAGGAGGTATTTCCTTTAACCATTCATTCTTTTCTGAATCAAATCCTGATGAAGAATCGCTTTAAAGTAGAATTCCCTACCCGGTCCGTCACTTTTATCACCAATTGATTAGACTGCCCCCTCGCGAAAGCAGGTTCATTTTTACGGCCACTCAGGATCCCGCTCTTTGCATCGTACTCAAACAAACACCAACGGCCATTTACCTCCACCCGATAAAATTGTATACCCGAAAGTTTATCCCGGATTTTAAACTTTACCCCACTTCCCATCACACCTAAATATTCAATTTCCGGCGGACAAGTATCCTCGGTTACCCTATATTTCCCTAAAAAGTTTACCAAAGAATACAATCCTGAACTGTCCCGTTTTGTGACACAGGCTTCGGGGTCTCCTTTCTCCTTTATACGGCAGATTACGGCCTTTTCCCCGAACTCCCCCTTCACATGCAAACGGGCTTTCTGATATAAAGGTTCCTCCCGATAAGAAGTAACAAAACAACCGGCGGAATCTATCAGCTGAATCCGGTCGACAGCATTAAACAAAGATTTAGCTGCTAATTCCAAAGTATAATTGCCGGCTTTTAACAGTTGAGGCCGGCCGACCGGCAATACCGTTGCCGTTTCTTCCTTCCTTTCATTCCCTCCAGTCAGCTGAAAGCTCAGCCGGGTTGTATTTCCGTAAACGTCAGCTGCTGTTATTTCAAAATTTACGACTTCTCCTTTTTGCAAAAAGATAGATCCATCTCCCTCCAGTTTTACCCCCATTAAATCCGGAAGATGGTTTCCGAAGCACCGGTAAACCGTCTCATGACGCTCGCGGTAGAGCCGGAAATCTTTCAATCCATTAACTAAACTTCCCTGACCGAAAGCTGCAGAGTCTACTTTCAGCCCGAACTTTTCCTCCCCGTTCACGCGGATAGCCAAAGCATAAACCCCTAATTTATTCCAGGAATCATTCATCGCATCCGTTATATACAACCCGATTCCGATTTTTCCGGCAGGCAGCTGCATTTTTGCTACGACGCACCGATTATTTCCCAGATTTTTCACTTCGCACCTTTTTAAAATCTTTACCCGTCCTTGCTGATCTATACCATATATATAAAGAGTGCGTATACGGGGAGCTATATTATCTTTAACTTTCAGATAATGCAATGGATTCAGGGTATGTTCGGAAACAGTATTGCGGTATTCAAAATGTAAATGCGGACCTCCGGACGATCCTGTATTTCCGCTATAAGCGACTGTATCCCCTTTACGGAAAAACAGTTTATGTCCCGACATATCTTCATCTATTTCAAAGCTTTCCGTTGCATATTGAATCCGTCTTACCGCTTCTGTTATCTGCCGGTTAAATCTTTGTAAATGTCCGTATACTGTTGTTGTTCCATCCGGATGTTCTATATAGAGGGCATTTCCATAACCGGTAGCTGACACCTTTACCCGAACTACTTTACCATCATTCACACAAAGTACGGGTAATCCTACAATCCCCTTTGTCTTTATATCTACTCCGGAATGAAGGTGAGTAGCCCTTAATTCCCCGAAATTTCCGCTTAGCAAAAGAGGAATATGAAGGGGGGCAATATTCTCATTCGTTTGTGCCGATAAGGAGATTAATAACAAATGATTAAACAAAAACAAAGCAATGATACGATACCGATAAAAACATTTCATGGATTAAAAACATCATAATTTCTTCTGCAAATATATCAACACTCTTGATAATATAAAGAAAAAAAATTATCTTTGTCATGAAAAGGATGGTAAAAGATTGCTTTTCAGAACACTTTAAAATAAGCGCTGTTTACAAGGGCAGCCATTCATTTCAAGTTATTGAAAACATGACGGAAAGACAAGAGGCCGTTTTAAACGAGCTGAAATTTAAAGTTGAACGATTAATAAAATTATATATATCCTCACTGGAAAAGAATAAAGATCAGGAAAGCAGGATACAACAACTGTTATCTGAAATCGAACAGCTGAAAAGTGAGAACCAGATTTTAAATGAAGAATTAAAAACAGCCAGAGTGGCAAACGCAATTTCAGGCAAAAGTGACGGGAGTTACGAAGCGAAAATGCGGATTAACCAACTGGTGCGGGAGATTGACAAGTGCATTGCTCTTTTGAACAATTGATATGAGTGAAAAAGATACTACGGTTTCGATCAATGTCAGTATCGCGAACAAAAAGTTCCCGATCATTGCGAAGAGTCAGGAAGAGGAAGAGATTTACCGGGCAGCATCGAAGCGTATTAATGATATGATTTCTAAATTTCAGGCAAAATACGGTACACAGGCCGATCCATTGGATTTTCTGTACCTGACAGCCTTCCAGCATACAGTAGCGCTGATACAGGCAGAAAAAAGGAATGATAGTGAACCGTTGATTCGTGAAATTGAAAAAATTAATTTAAAAATGGATGAAATCGTCAAAGAGTAATTAAATAAACGTTCTTTGAATTATTCGTAAAGGTATTCCCGCATTATTTCGAATTTAAGCGAAAAACTCAACACTCAAACAATTAGAGCGGATGCTTTATTTGCCGAAAACAGGCCTCAACTCTTCGGAGTTCCTTCGGGACAGTGGAAGTTTGAATCAAATGGCAGCTCTACCCGTGGCATACAGGGGTTTTATTAAATGAAATAGTGCGGGTTTTTTTATGCTGTGCAGGCAGCAATACGAATAATAAAAAACGATCTGAGCGAAAAAGTTACATTAATAGTATATAAATTATAAATAAATTAATTTCAACAATATGACAAATATAATTATAGCAGGGGTGGTGGCCCTGGTTGCCGGTTTTTTGATCGGTTATGTGGTGATCAGGCTTTCTCTGAAGCGCAGAAGCGCTAATATTATCAAAGAAGCTGAAGCTGAAGCCGAAGTCATCAAAAAGGATAAAATCCTCCAGGCAAAAGAGAAATTTCTCCAGATCAAAGCAGAACATGAAAAACAAGCTGCAGCCCGGAATAATAAATTGCTGATAGCCGAAAACAAACTGAAGCAACAGGAATCGTTTATGTCCCAAAAGATGGAAGAGGTACAGCGAAAATCCAAAGATTTACAATCTTTACAAGCAAATATCGATGTACAGAAAGAATTATTGGAAAAGAAGGTTACAGAACTGGATAAATTAAAAAAGCAACAAATTGAACAACTGGAAGCTATCTCAGGTATGTCCGGGGAGCAAGCCAAAGAAAAACTGATCAATTCCTTAAAAGAAGAGGCTGAAGCTGAAGCTGTTTCCTATGTAAATGAAATTATGGAAGAAGCGAAAATGACGGCTAATACAGAAGCGAAAAAAATCGTCATCAAAACGATACAGCGGGTAGCCACAGAAACAGCCACAGAAAATGCCGTTTCCATTTTCCATATCGATTCCGATGAAATCAAAGGCCGGATTATCGGACGGGAAGGACGAAATATCCGTGCATTGGAAGCAGCTACAGGCGTAGAAATCATTGTAGACGATACGCCGGAAGCCATCGTTCTTTCAGGCTTCGATCCCGTAAGAAGGGAAATTGCCCGTCTGTCTTTGCACCAATTGGTTACGGACGGACGAATTCACCCGGCCCGTATTGAAGAAGTGGTAAATAAAGTAAAAAAACAGATCGAAGAGGAAATAATTGAAACCGGTAAGCGCACAACTATCGATTTGGGAATACACGGTTTGCATCCTGAACTGATCCGCCTCATCGGCAAAATGAAATACCGTTCTTCTTACGGACAGAATTTGTTGCAACATGCCCGGGAAACGGCAAATTTATGCGCTATTATGGCTGCAGAATTAGGATTGAACGTGAAAAAAGCTAAAAGAGCCGGATTACTACACGATATCGGTAAGGTGCCGGATGATGAACCGGAATTGCCGCACGCAATCTTAGGTATGCAATTGGCTGAAAAATACAAAGAAAAGCCTGATATCTGCAATGCTATCGGAGCCCATCACGAAGAAATTGAAATGACAACTTTGATTGCTCCTATCGTACAGGCTTGCGACGCCATTTCCGGAGCTCGTCCGGGAGCCCGCCGGGAAGTAGTTGAATCGTATATCAAACGCCTGAAAGACATGGAAGACTTAGCCCTTTCTTACAATGGGGTAGTAAAAACATACGCAATTCAGGCCGGACGTGAGCTTCGGGTAGTGGTAGGAAGTGAAAAAATCTCTGATAATGAAGCCGAAAAAATATCATTCGATATTGCCAAACGTATTCAGGATGAAATGACCTACCCGGGACAGGTAAAAGTCACCGTCATCCGGGAAACACGGGCAATAGCCTATGCAAAATAAAGTAGATTGTATTCGTTTGAATATTGAAATGCCACATCCGGCAATTTTTTAACGTTTTACAATTTTATCTACAAAAGCGGATATATCGGAATGATATATCCGTTTTAATTTTAGGGAGTTAAGGGAAACGGATAGTAAACCAGTAGAAATATACTTTTTATTCCTTCTGCTCTTCTTCCGACAGACTGAATTCCTTCCTGGCAAACAATTCTGCCAAGCCGGATATTTGTTTGAGCCGAAGAAGCTCGTCCTTGTCCATTCCGATATTACGCCTAATCCAATTGTCAGACATGCCCGAACGAACCAGCTCTGTCACGATTCCGGACATCAGCTCCACGGAATGCATTCCCCGGGCCCTGTTATGACGTATCGTAGAAGCCATTCTGTTGGATATATCCTTATCGATCACCACAACTGGCAACAATCCCTTTTCCCTTTCATAAATACGCCGGGAAGTTTTCATTACCATATAGCGATGAAAACCATCTACGATCTCGTACTGATCCTTCTCTTTAAGATAATAACATACGCAGGGCATTGTATATCCATCTTCCCAGATGGATATTTCCAGCAACCGCATTTCCGGAGGTGCTACTACATTGGGGTTATAACTATTAGCCACTACTTTTTCCAGGGGTACAGCCTTGACGGTATACACAGGACTTTCAATCTTTTTTGCCATTTTGATGAGCTTTGTATTTATTCATCGCATACTTTTTCATACTCCGTTCACGTTTTGTCTGGGAAAATCCCATATACTTACAGGTATGGTCATTCTTCATAATACAGATGCACATTCGTTTATAAGTCGGGATTTCTCTGAATTCGGGAATATCGATATCGTCAAGATATTCCATGCGTACAGGTTTTTTGTGGGTCCGGTATGCAGTAGTTTCTTCTATCGATATAGGAATCTGAGCTGCCTTCAGTTTTTCAATAGTCTTTTCAGAAAGACATCCTCCTCTTTCCCGCCAGAACCTAATACTTACAGACAGTTTATCCAGATAATTCAGACGGGTTTCTTCCGGGAGAGTTCTCAACAAAAAATGCATATATTCCTTCCACGAAAAACCGGGAGGACAAGTAATATTTCTCCAGCCCATAGCTGCAGTATTCCCATAAATTCCTGCACTTCCCACCCCATTTACACGTCCGATCATCCGTCCCCAGGTATCGGGATCTATGGCTCTGTATATCGCCAGACTGGGAACAGCCTGAGAAATAAACGGACTTGCCACCCGTTGACGGGAAAGCGGAACTCCGGCCTGATAATACAGATCGTAGAGACGGTTATAAGTCCAGGAGAACCGGCCATTTGCGGTCCATATATCCGTCGTTTTCCAATCATATATAGGATAGGCATTATATTCTCCCCGGCTGATACAGTGCGTCCACTTATAGTCTTCCAGCCGCTGATAATTCTTACCACTGTAAATTGCCCGCCAGCGGTTAAAACTTTCCTGGGTCCGAATCCCGACAAGACAACAAATCCGGCGGCATTTTTTCCGATGACGCAGCCAGTGGGGAAATAATTTTTGAAAATCATAATCCCAAAGTTTCGGACTAAAAAACCCGAAATCTTTTTCCGTAAAACAGTTTTCCGGTCTGTTCCTCACCCATATATTCCGGTGATTTTCCTCCCAAGGCCGCCAATACAACTGAAACATAGAAGTACATGTCGGAACTTTAAAGGGAATACAACAGTGAAAAACCTCCAGAATATCCTGATTTTCCGATAAGGTACGTTCGACGTACTCGGTTGTCTGCTGGTACTGGATTTCATAATCCATATGAAATACACCTAATTTACGTCCGGGAGCATATTTCCGGATATAATCCAGACAAAGATTCAAAAGCACGCCGCTGTCTTTTCCTCCTGAAAAAGACACATACACATAATCAAAATAATCGAAAATAATCTTCAGCCTTTGTTGCGCTGCTTCATACACATTTAATTTGCACATATGGCTTTTTTCCCCAAATAATACCGCATTTTATTATAATTTTTCCACTCGATATAGATCTGAAAACCATTTTGTACGAACTGTTTAACATGACGTTTGTGAACTGTAGCCCAAAGTTCCCCTTGCCCTGTCCTATCTGTAATTATTTCCGTCAATAATTCTTTAAGGACCTGCACATCATCTCCCTTTACGTAATAATTATCTATAATATAGTTGCCGGTAGTCGTTTTCTTTACCGGCATAAACCCTACGATCTGCCCGTTTCCGGTAGCTATGTACCACACATATCTAGGTCCCGTTTTAAAAGGATAGTTGTTGTTTTGCCGCAGAATAGCAGGGTTCATCACCAATGGACTGACATATTCGTATAGTTTTCTGTCCGTTCCTTGAAATTTAACAATATCCATAACAACACTCACATATATACTCACGCGAATTTAACAAAAATCATAAATAATTTATATTAATCCTTCCAAAATCTGAACAGAAGGTTTTCGCACACAAAACATAAAGGGGCTGAACTCTTTGAACATCCAAACTTTTAAACATTTATCGGACGTTTATTTTGTTTATCCCTCAAACCTTTTTATTTTTGAGCTGCAAATAAAAAAGGGTAAAAAAGAAGGCTATTAACGCTTTCATTGTTTTATAAATATAAAATGTCCGGGGAACCAGACAGAAAGGTGAAAACCAACTTTTAAAATAAAAACGATGTCGATAAAATCTTCAGAATTAATAACAAATGAAGATGGAAGTATATTCCACCTGCATTTATTGCCCGAAGACCTGGCGGATACCGTCATCCTGGTAGGAGATCCGGGGCGGGTTGAAACAATTGCGACACATTTCGATTCTATTGAAGTGAAAAAAAGTAACCGGGAATTCTATACCATTACCGGAACGTATAAAAATCATCGATTATCCGTATTATCTACCGGAATCGGACCGGATAATATCGATATTGTGATAAATGAATTGGATGCATTAGTAAATATTGATTTAAAAACAAAAGAGATCCGGAATGAAAAGCGCAGTTTGAACATTGTCCGTATCGGTACATCCGGTTCGGTACAGGCAGATATACCTGTCGATTCTTTTGTCATTTCAGAAAAAAGCATCGGGTGCGACGGTGTGCTCCGTTTTTACGGAAACAACCAACAAGTATGTGATCAGGATTTCGAAAGAGCTTTTGTACAGCATTGTCAATGGACTCCGGATGCCGCTCATCCGTATGTAGTAAATGCTTCTCCTTTATTAGTATCCCGTCTGCACACAGAGGGCATAACGACGAAGGGGGTCACCTTGACTGCTGTCGGTTTTTACGGGCCTCAGGGACGGGTATTGCGTTTACCTCTGGCCATGCCGGGCATCAACGACCGGATTACAGCTTTCCGGTATAAGGATTATAAAGTAACTAATTATGAAATGGAAAGTGCAGCCATTACAGGTCTTTGCAATTTATTAGGCCATCATGCAGCTACCATCTGCCTCATTATTGCCAACAGGATGACCGGAGCTGCTTCTGCAGACTATCACGGTAATATGAACAAATTAATCACTTATACATTAGACAAACTGACCCTTTAACCGGTAATATTTTATAAAACAATGTTCTTCCGGAAACAGTAAAAAGATCATCCGGATTATTAATATTTCTGATACTTTTTAATTCCTGGAAGTTATTAAACTTTTACGATTATGATACAAAGATTACAATCCGTTTTTTTATTTCTGACTTTTGTTATTACCGGACTTTTATTTTTCCTACCGGTTATTCAATTAGAAATTCCGCAGAATTCAATCGAATCAAATTCGTTCTTTCTATTTTATACCACCAAATATATACAAGCCGGAGATCCTTTTGTGTTTATCACCTATAACTGGTTTTCCATGATACTCAATATTATTATTACAGGACTGGCTTTCATTACAATTTTTTTATACAAAAAGCAATTACTGCAATTACGCATGTGCCTGGTCAATATTATTCTGATGATCGGTTTGATTGTCCTTGTTTCCACACAGGCTTATAATATTGTAAAGCCGACAGGCGACTGGCATATCGAATTAGGCTTTTGTTTTCCCATTGTTGGAATTATCCTTACATGGCTAGCCATGAGAGGCATTATAAAAGATATTTCGACCTTGAAATCCTACGATAGAATCCGCTAAGTAGAAAGATAAAGAAGACATCCGGTAAACCGGATAAAAAGGAAGGAATAATAGCGTCCGGATATAAAGATCCGAAAAATCAGTACAACAAGGACGATTCGTCTAAATAACAAATCTAAATTATAAATCATGAGTAAATTAAGTTTCTTAGTACTTCTAATATTAATCGGGAGCATGTCTGAGGTATGGGCCTGCACAAATTTTTTATTTACAAAGTCGGCAACGAAAGACGGTTCTACAGTTATTACTTATTCTGCTGATTCACATGTATTATATGGAGAACTCTATCACTGGCCGGCAGCAGATTGGCCGGAAGGCAGTGAGGTCGAGATTTACGAATGGGATACCGGGAAATACCTGGGTAAAATTCCCCAAGTCCGGCATACTTACAATGTAATCGGTAATATGAACGAGCATCAGTTGGCTATAGGAGAAACGACTTATGGAGGCCGGCATGAACTTTCTTCGCAAAAAGGGGCTATTATTGACTATGGCAGTTTAATTTACCTGGCCCTTCAAAGGGCTAAAAATGCCCGGGAAGCCATCCTGGTGATGACAAACCTGGTAGAAGATTACGGTTATGCAAGCGAAGGGGAATCTTTTTCCATCAGTGATCCGAATGAAGTATGGATCATGGAAATGATCGGCAAAGGAGAAGGAGAAAAAGGAGCTGTTTGGGTAGCCCGGATGGTTCCTGACGGATATGTATGTGC
>JAEXFF010000357.1 GCA_023400335.1 Bacteroidota bacterium | reverse complement strand
ATTTATAATGTAGCCAAAGAATTGAAAAAATACGATATACCGGTTATTGCCGACGGCGGTCTGCGTTATTCCGGGGATATCGTAAAAGCTTTAGCGGCAGGCGCCAGTTGTGTTATGGCCGGCTCCCTATTTGCCGGAGTCGAGGAATCTCCTGGAGAAACGATCATTTACAACGGCCGTAAATTTAAATCCTACCGCGGTATGGGATCTTTGGAAGCCATGCAAAAAGGTTCGAAAGACCGTTATTTCCAAGACACAGAAGACGATATTAAAAAATTAGTTCCGGAAGGAATCGTCGCCCGTGTTCCTTTCAAAGGTTCCCTGTATGAGGTCATATACCAGATGATCGGTGGTTTGAGAGCAGGTATGGGTTACTGCGGTGCTCCTGATATTCCAGCCCTACATCAGGCTAAATTTGTAAAAATTACAAGTTCCGGTATTACAGAAAGCCATGCTCACGACGTCACAATCACCAGTGAAGCGCCTAATTATAGCCGATAATAAATTAATCCGGACCGGAGGTGTTCTTTACAGCTTCCGGTCCCTCTGATTTTATCCGTTCTTTTTGATAACCTAGTAAAACGAATAAAATGAAATTTTCCCTTATAATCTTTTTCTTTTCCCTTCTTTTTTCCTGCACATTTCACAAACTCAAAAACGACATACCCGTAGCCAAAGTATTCGATTCGGAATTGAGGTATTCGGAGGTAGCAGCTTTTATCCCTTCCGGTACTTCCCCGGAAGACAGTATTTTAATGTCTCAAAATTATATCCGGAATTGGATTACCAAAAAATTATTACTCCATAAGGCCATCGAAAACCTTTCAGAACAGGAGAAAAATATACATAAACAGGTAGAAGACTACCGGACTTCCCTCCTCATCCATAAATACAAACAAAAGCTTATCGCTCAGAAATTGCAAGCAGAAATCCGGGAACAGGATATAGAAAACTATTACGAAACCAATAAGCAGAACTTTATACTGACGACACCGGTCGTAAAAGCCGTATTTTTTATTATACCCAAATCGGCTTCCAATATTAAAGAAGTAAAGAAATGGTATAAATCGGAAGATGCAAAAGATTTGGAGAAATTGGAAGAATACTGCATAACCAACGCCAAAAAATACGATGATTTCGGGCAGAAATGGATTGAATCCAAATACCTCACCAACTTATTCCCGCCTGATTCCGGAGAATTGGAAAAAGAGATTCTTTACTCAAAGTATATTGAAAAAGAAGACGATGAAAATTTCTACTTCCTGAAAATACAGGAAATTTGCAAGGAACAGGAATTTGCTCCGCTTGGTTATGTCCGGGACGAAATCATTCTGATTTTGAAAAATAAAAAGAAATTAGAATTTGAAAACGAACTCGACAAACAAATCAATGAAGAGGCATTACGTAAAAATTATGTCAAAATCTACTAAAATCCATGGAAAAATAAAAATTGAAAATTGAAAATGCGAGAAACATTCTCAGGTTTCAATAAAATGTATTAGTTTAGGGGGCTGATTAAGAAATACACATTTAATACAAATTTATAAAATAAAATAGAATGAGAAGAGGCTTTTTATTACTAGCAATATTATGTTGTAGCAGCTATATTTTCGCACAAAATAATGTGGTAGATAAAATCATTGCCATTGTGGGGGAAGAAATCATTCTGAAATCGGATATTGAGAATGAGTTTCTGCACGAACAAGGACAAGGTCTTATTTCTACAACCAGTGATTACCGGGCTGAAATTTTAGAGAGACAGCTGATTCAAAAATTATTACTGGCTCAGGCGAAGCTCGACAGTATTTCTGTCACGGAAGATGAGGTGGAAAATGAAGTAAACTCCAGAGTACAATACCTGACCACCAACATTGGTTCAAGGGAAAGACTGGAGGCTTATTTCGGAAAAAACATAGAGGAGATCAAAAGTGATATGCGTGCCCCTATCCGGGAAAAACTGATTACAGAAATGATGCAGCAAAAAATTGTTGAAAAAATCAGGAGCACTCCTTCTGAAATAAAAACATTTTATAAAAAATTACCGAAAGACAGCCTGCCCGACATACCGGATAAATATGAAATCCAGCAGATTGTGATTAAGCCTGCCATCAGCGAAGCTGAAAAAGAACGCATACGGGAAAAATTGAGAGGATTCCGGGATCAGATTTTGAGTGGGGAAAAAACGTTTAATACATTAGCTGTACTCTATTCTGAAGATGGCTCTGCTGTGCGGGGAGGAGAATTGGGCTATTCGACGAAAAGCATGTGGGATCCGGCCTTTGCCGAAGCAGCATTCAGTTTAAAGCCCGGAAAAATTTCTAAAATAGTAGAGTCCGAATTCGGTTTTCACATTATACAACTAATTGATAGACAAGGTGAAAGAATAAATGTCCGCCATATTATTCTGCAACCTAAAATATCCGATTCAGAACGGGAAGAAGCCATTCATCGCCTGGACTCAATACGGGAATATATTCTGGATAAGGAAATGACTTTTGAAGATGCCGCCTATTATTTCTCTACGGATAAACAAACCCGGAACAACGGAGGACTTATGTCCGGTAAAAACGGAGATTCCCGAATCGAAAAAGCAGAAATTGAAGGAGATATGGCAAAACAGGTAAACCGCATGAAAGTAGGTGAAATTTCCGAACCTTTTGTTTCAAAATCCGAAGCCCGGGAAGAATATAAGATTATTAAAGTCAAGGCTTTTTATCCACAGCATAAAGCAAACCTGGAAGACGACTGGCAAATCTTTGAAATGCTGTTGAAGAATGAGAAACAGATGGATAAACTGGAAAAATGGATTAAAGAAAAACAAGAAAATACTTATATTCACATTGACGATTCTTATAAAAATTCCAAATTCCGTTACGAAGGCTGGATAAAATAATTTGCAGCAAAAACACAACGGAAGGAAGGAAAGATTTTTAAGACAGTAAATTGTAAGTTATCATCCTTTTTTCCAGAACTAATTATTCCATGTATCGTAAAGGAATAAAGTCAATAGAAAAGGAAGGTTGCCCGGCATTTTTCCTTTTTTTATAAAATAATTTTTTTGTTTTTCCTTTTAGGAAACGGCTTTAAATGAAAAAAAAGTTGAAAATATTTTCCCACATCGGTTCCTGCTTGTCCTACCGGCAATGGATTAAAAACAGTCTTTTT
>JAEXFF010000353.1 GCA_023400335.1 Bacteroidota bacterium | reverse complement strand
GTGTTGGAGTCCGGGGATAGCCCCCAACAGATTGCGGAAAAAGTAGCAAAAGGAGAATTGGATATTACCCGTTTGCCCGCCCATTCGCATGCGGAGATTGAGAAGGCGTTGGAACCTTATATCCGTCAGAGTATTGAGCGGATAAAGGAAAGGCGGCAGAAGCGGGAACACTATATAAAGACTTTGGGAGAAGGCCGTAAGCCTTATCTGTATGTTATTGTAGCCACAGGGAATATATATGAAGATGTGGTGCAGGCCCAGGCAGCTGCCCGTCAGGGGGCTGACATCATTGCCGTTATACGGACTACGGGACAGAGTTTACTGGATTATGTCCCTTATGGTGCTACTACGGAAGGTTTTGGAGGGACTTTTGCTACTCAGGAAAATTTCCGGATTATGCGGAAGGCTTTGGATGAAGTAGGGGAAGAAGTAGGTAAATACATCCGTCTGTGTAATTATTGTTCAGGTTTATGCATGCCGGAAATTGCTGCCATGGGGGCCTTGGAAGGATTGGATGTGATGCTCAATGATGCTTTGTATGGTATTCTTTTCCGGGATATAAATATGCAGCGTACCCTTATTGACCAGTATATGTCCCGGGTAATCAACGGATTTGCCGGAGTTATTATTAATACGGGCGAAGATAATTATTTGACGACAGCAGATGCTGTAGAGCAGGCACATACTGTGCTGGCATCCGATTTGATCAACGAGCAACTGGCTTTGTTTGCTGGTTTACCGGAAGAGCAAATGGGGCTAGGGCATGCTTTTGAGATGGATCCGGAACTGGAAAACGGTTTCCTGTTTGAGTTGGCACAGGCGCAGATGATCCGGGAGATTTTCCCTCGGGCCACTTTAAAATACATGCCTCCTACGAAATTTATGACCGGGAACATTTTCCGGGGGCATATTCAGGATGCTTTATTCAATATGATTGGTATCTGGACGTCTCAGGGAATACAATTACTGGGAATGCCGACCGAGGCGATTCATACTCCCTTTATGTCCGATCGTTACCTTTCTATCGAAAATGCCAAATACATTTTCGGAAATATGAAAGATATAGGTGATGAAGTGGAATATAAAAAAGGAGGTATTATCCGGAGACGTGCTGCGGAAGTTTTGGAAAAAGCGATAACTTTATTGGAAGACATGGAAGCGGAAGGTTTGTTTACTGCTTTGGAAAAAGGAATTTTTGCTGATATAAAACGTCCGAAAAACGGAGGAAAAGGTTTGGATGGAGTAAAAGCGAAAGGAGCCAATTATTATAATCCTTTTATATCGCTAATGCGTCATTGAGGGACTTTTTTATAATGAATTAGTAAAATAAATTTCTATAGATAATTTTCTTTATTATGAGCGGAGGATTATACTCAACGGAAGTGAATGATTTTGATCAGACCCTGGATCTGAAAAAAATAAAACCTTACGGGGATACCATGAATGACGGTAAGACCCAAATCAGTTTTACTTTACCGGTTCCTGCCGGAGAGGAAGCAGTAGAAGCGGCTAAATTACTGATGAAAAAGATGGGTTTTGAAAACCCTTTGGTGGTATATCATAAAGAACTGACAAAAGGATTTACATTTTTCAACTGTTATGGCAGTTGTTCTCATACGGTGGATTATACCAATATTTATGTACCCAAAGTAGAATCCACCCGTTGGGGCATGACGGAAACCGACGAATTTATCCGGACTCACATCGGACGTAAGATCAAGGTATTGGGAGCCAGTACCGGAACAGATGCGCATACGGTGGGAATTGATGCCATCATGAATATGAAAGGATTTGCAGGGCATTATGGGTTGGAAAGATACGAAATGTTTGAGGCTGTCAATATGGGAAGTCAGGTTCCCAACGAAGAATTTATAGCTAAAGCTATAGAGTTGAAGGCTGATGCATTATTGGTGTCTCAAACGGTTACTCAGAAAGATATTCATATTAAAAACCTGACAGAATTGGTGGAAATGCTGGAAGCGGAAGGGTTGCGGGATAAAGTAATTCTTACTTGCGGAGGTCCGCGTATTTCCCATGAATTGGCCAAGGAACTGGGATATGATGCTGGCTTTGGGATGAATACCTATGCCGATGATGTCGCTTCGTTTGTGGCTCAGGAAATGGAAAGAAGGATGAAATAGAAAACGTTCAGAGGACTGTAAGGGAAGTTGGAGAATAAATAAAATAGCAACTTAAAAATATACAAGTTATGGAAAAAGATCAGATAAAACAAGTTATTGCCAAAAGAGTGGCAATGGAATTGAAAGACGGAGATGTGGTAAATCTGGGAATTGGAATTCCGACGTTAGTCCCTAATTATTTAAAAAAAGGTGTAGAGGTTGTTTTACAGACAGAGAATGGTATGTTGGGTATGGGGCCTGCGCCTGAAGAAGGTAAAGAAGATCCGGAATTGACCAATGCCGGAGGTGGTTATATTACTGCATTGGCAGGAGCTTCCAGTTTTGACAGTGCCACTTCTTTTGGTATAATCCGTGGAGGACATGTGGATGTCAGTATTCTGGGGGCTTTACAGGTAGATGAAAAAGGAGATTTGGCCAACTGGATGATTCCGGGCAAAAAGACTCCGGGAATGGGAGGTGCCATGGATTTGCTGGTAGGAGCGAAGAAAGTGATTTTAGCAATGGAGCATACGGCTAAAGGAAATCCGAAAATAATGCAAAAGTGTACCTTGCCTTTAACCGCTGCAGGACAAGTGGATATGATCGTTACGGAAATGGGCGTGATTGAAGTAACTCCCCGAGGATTGGTACTGAAGGAAATTCATCCTGAATTTACTGTTGAACAGGTAAAAGCAGCTACGGAAGCTACTTTGATTATTGCGGATGATTTAAAGCCGATGGCTGTATAAAAGGAGAAATAAGAAGATATCATTCTATCTATTGAGTTCCTGGATTTTCAAATTTTTAAATAAACCGAATATGGATTTTTCATTATCGAAGACAGAAATATTATTCCGGCAAATGATACGGGATTTTGCCGAAAAGGAAGTAAAACCTTTAGCTGCGGAAGTAGATGAAGAGGAACGTTTTCCTATAGAGACAGTAGAAAAAATGGCCAAACTGGGTATTATGGGAATCCCGTTTCCTGTAGAATACGGAGGAGCTGGCGGGAATAATATTCTTTACACCATGGCTGTGGAGGAATTGTCAAGAGTATGTGCTACTACCGGAGTGATTGTATCGGCTCATACTTCTTTATGTGCGGCCCCTATATATGAATTTGGTACAGAAGAACAGCGAAAAAAATATTTACCGAAGCTTTGTGCAGGAGAATGGATAGGGGCTTTCGGATTAACAGAGCCGAACGCGGGGACAGATGCTTCTGCTCAACAGACGATGGCTTTTGAAGAAGGGGATAATTATATATTAAACGGTTCAAAGATTTTTATTACAAATGCTGCTTATGCTCATGTTTATATCGTCATGGCAATGACTGATAAATCAAAAGGCACAAAGGGCATTTCAGCTTTTATTGTAGAACGGGATTTCCCCGGTTTTTCCATAGGAAAGAAAGAGAAAAAAATGGGTATACGGGGATCTGCTACCTGCGAATTGATCTTTGAGAACTGTATTGTGCCAAAGCAGAATTTGTTAGGAAAGATTGGAGAAGGTTTTAAGATAGCCATGAAGACCCTGGATGGAGGAAGAATCGGGATTGCTTCCCAAGCATTGGGGATTGCACAGGGAGCTATGGATGAAACAGTGAAATACGTAAAAGAACGTAAACAGTTCGGAAAAGCTATCGGACAGTTCCAGAATACACAGTTCCAACTGGCCGATTTACAGGCAAAAATTCAGGCAGCCCGTTTGCTGGTACGTATGGCTGCTTATAAAAAAGATCAGAAATTGTCTTATTCGGTAGATGCTGCTCAGGCGAAATTATTTGCTGCGGAAACGGCTATGGAAACAACGACGAAGGCGGTGCAATTCCACGGTGGCTACGGTTATACACGTGAATATCCGGTTGAACGCATGATGAGGGATGCAAAGATTACCGAAATATACGAAGGAACCTCTGAAGTACAACGGATGGTAATAGCAGCCGCTTTATTGAAATAAAGAAGGTTATAAAAAACATGGGCTTGTTTTTTTCACAGCGATAGAAAAATATTTTGAATAAACAGAAAATACAGATAAAGATGAAAATAGTTGTTTGCATCAAGCAAGTACCGGATACAACGGAGATTAAGCTGGATCCTGTTACGGGTACATTGATTCGGGACGGAGTTCCCAGTATTATGAATCCGGACGATAAGGGTGGTTTGGAAATGGCTTTGCAATTAAAGGATAAATACGGAGCGGAAGTGACTGTCATCACAATGGGTCCCCCTCAGGCCGATGAAATTTTACGGGAAGCTTTTGCGATGGGGGTAGACCGGGCGATCCATCTGAGTGATAGAAAATTTGCCGGGGCGGATACGCTGGCAACTTCTAATGCAATTGCCGGGGCTTTACGGATGTTGGAATACGATCTGATTATTACCGGACGTCAGGCTATTGACGGAGATACGGCTCAGGTTGGACCCCAGATTGCCGAGCATTTGGATTTGCCTCAGGTGACTTATGTCGAAGATTTGAAATATGACGGAGAAAAAACGTTTACGATTAAGAAATCGACAGAAGAAGGTTATCAGGTCCTGCAGGTAGATGCTCCCTGTGTGGTAACGGTTTTAGCTACCGCTAATAAAGCCCGTTATATGTCCGTACGGGGAATTGTAGAGGCTTACTCCAAAGAAGTGGAAATTTGGAATTTCAGCAACGTTCGCGTGGATGAAAAGAAATTGGGTTTGAATGGTTCTCCTACCCGGGTATTTAAATCTTTTACCAAAGGGGTGAAAGCAGCCGGGAAGGTGTATGAAGTAGAGCCGGAAGAGGCTGCGGATATTATTGTGAGCAAATTGAAAGAAAAATTTATTATTTAATGGATAGCGACCGGGAAAAAGAACAAACAATATTTTTCAACGGTGTCGTTATATTTTTTAATTTTTAATAATATGGATAAATCTCAATATAAAGATGTCTACGTTTTTGTAGAGCAGCGGGAAGGTGTCATTCAACCGGTGGCCTTTGAACTTTTAGGGAAAGCACGGGAGCTTGCTGACAGGTTAAATCAAAAAGTAGTCGCCATTTTAGCAGGTTATGAAATTACCCCAAAGGCAGCGGATTTGATTGCGTACGGGGCGGATACCGTATTGTGCATAGATGCTCCGGAGTTGGTATATTATATTACGGAACCTTATGCTCAAGCTGTGACGAAAGTAGTACAGGAATATAAGCCGGCTATTTTGTTATTGGGTGCTACAACTATTGGCCGTGATTTGGGGCCTCGTTTGTCGGCTCGTTTGGAAACCGGATTGACGGCAGATTGTACGGGATTGGATATTTCTGAGGAGGGGGATTTGATGATGACCCGTCCGGCTTTCGGAGGAAATCTGATGGCTACGATTCTTTGTAAAGAACATCGTCCCCAAATGTCTACCGTACGTCCGGGAGTGATGCGAATGGGGAAGAAAGACGATGCCCGTACGGGGAATGTAGAAAATGTAAAAGTGACTTTTGACCGTTCTAAATTTAAAGTGCGTATATTAGAGACGGTAAAAGAACAGAAAAATCTGATTGATATTACTGAGGCGAAAGTGCTCGTATCCGGAGGCCGCGGGGTGGGGAATACCGAAGGGTTTAGGATGCTGGAGAAATTAGCCGGTGTGATCGGTGCTGAAGTTTCTTCTTCCCGTGCAATGGTAGATGCAGGGGTAATGCCTCATAACAGACAGGTCGGACAGACAGGAAAAACGGTACGTCCGGATGTCTATTTTGCATTGGGTATTTCCGGAGCGATACAGCATTTGGCAGGTATGGAAGAATCAGATTTTATTATCGCTATCAATAAAGATAAATATGCCCCTATTTTTAATGTAGCTGATTTGGGGATTGTAGGGGATGTCAGCAAAATAGTTCCTTTATTGACAGAAAAATTACGCCGCCAATAGAAACAGAGAGAAAATGGAATATAAATATATTTTGCAAGAGAGACAAGGACCTGTATGTTTGCTGACCCTCAATCATCCGGAGACATTGAATGCTTTAAATTCTGCCCTATTGAAAGAATTGGGAAATGTTTTCGATGAGCTGGAAGCCGACAAAACGATCACTGTGGTTATTCTTACAGGTGCGGGGCGTTCTTTTGTGGCCGGAGCTGATATTTCAGAAATGAGTAATTTGAATGCAGAGGAGGGAAGGACTTTCGGTTATTTGGGAGCTTCAGTGTTCCGTAAAATTGAATTGTCTGAAAAAATTGTCATAGCAGCTGTGAATGGCTATGCTTTAGGTGGGGGATGTGAACTGGCAATGGCTTGTGATATCCGGATCGCTTCTGTTAAGGCTAAATTTGCGCAGCCGGAAGTAGGCTTGGGTATTATACCCGGCTTTTCCGGTACTCAGCGCTTGCCTCGTTTAGTCGGTTTGGGAAAAGCAAAAGAATTAATTTATACAGGGACACCTATCGATGGGACAGAGGCTTTCCGGATCGGTTTAGTAAATAAAGTGACGGAACCCGATCAATTATTGCCGGAAGCGAAAGCGATGGCATCGGCGATTGCTTCCTGTCCGCCTTTGGCTTTAAAATACGCCAAGGAAGCAATTAACAGAGGAATTGAGACCGATATCGATACCGGTATAGCTTTTGAAAATACTTATTTCGGGCTCTGTTTTGCGACAACAGAACAAAAGCTTCAAATGAAGGCTTTTTTAGAAAAGAAAAAATAATAAAGTTCAATAGGGAGGACATTAGTGGTTCACCGCTTTTAAACCGTAAGCTTATGAAAATATGTGTAATTGGTACAGGTACAATGGGTAACGGAGTTGCCCAGGTTTTTGCTCAGGCAGGTTTTGAGGTTTTACTAAAAGGGCGCTCAGAGGCTTCTTTGGCAAAAGCTCATAAAGCAATGGAAAAAAATCTTTCCCGTATGGTTGAAAAGGGAAAAATGGAAGCAACTGAAAAGGAGAGAATTTTGGGAGCTATCACCGATACAATGTCGTATGAAGATTGCCGGGATGCTGATTTGGTTGTGGAAGCCGTAGCGGAGGATATGGGAATTAAATGTGAAATCTTCACATTACTGGATCGTATTTGCAAGCCGGAAGCCATTCTGGCCACGAATACTTCTTCTTTGTCTGTGACTCAGGTGGCTGCTGTGACTTCCCGTCCGGATAAGGTGATAGGCATGCATTTCTTTAATCCCGTGCCTGCCATGAAGTTGGTGGAAGTGATCCGGGGACAGCTTACTGCACCCGAAGTTCATGATCAGGTGATCGGAATCGCTAAGAAATTGGATAAAGTGCCTGTAAGCGTCAACGAAGCCCCGGGATTCGTTGTCAACCGGATTTTGATCCCCATGATTAACGAAGGGATTGGAATTCTGGCTGACGGAGTGGCCTCTAAAGAAGAAATTGATGAAGCTATGAAATTGGGAGCTAACCATCCGATGGGGCCATTGGCCTTGGCCGATCTAATCGGTTTGGATGTTTGTTTAGCTATTATGGAGGTGCTTTATCAGGAATTCGGTGATTCCAAATATCGTCCGCATCCTCTTTTACGAAAGATGGTACGGGCTAATTTGCTGGGGCGGAAGACCGGAATCGGTTTTTATGATTACCGGAAATAGATCTGTTCATAAGTAAATTTTCCTGCTACTTTTCGAAATAAAGATAAAATTTAGGATATTGTCTTGGATTTTAGCTTTCAGGGAAGAAAAGTAGCAGGTTTTTTTATGGGGAATAATTCCCCAGTAAGGAGAATCAGAAGTCCCCAATTTCCCCAATTAAAAAACTATAATATTTTTTAAAAAATTGATTTATAGGTTTTTAGTTTTTTGTGCCAAATTCGGTATACAAATTGATTAATTAAAAGTAAAGCACAAGTTCGCATTTTTTAATTAACACTTAAAATTGACAATTATGAAAAAGAGTATTTTTTGGATAGGGAGTATAAGCGTCCTATTCTTATTCGGAAGTTGCGTGGAAAGTTCACAGAAATATAAGTCACTACAATCACAGATGGATTCCTTGCAAATGGCTTATAACAGTCAGACTACTGAAATGGAAGGTTTGTTTGCCGATTTAAATGATATTTCAGCAGGTATGCAGTCTATCCGGGAGGCAGAAAAATTGTTGACAATTGAATCGGGAGAAAAAACGAATAATAAAACGAAAAAGCAAGTAGCACAGTTGAAAAATGATATTCAGGCTGTTTCAGAAGCGATTGAAAATTACAAAACGCAGATTCAGAAATTGGAAGGCAAAAATCGGCGGCAGTCTGCTGAATTCAAAAAATTAATTGAGAACCTGAAAGGAGAACTGGAAGAAAAAACACAGAAAATTAATGAAATCAATTCCCAGTTGGCAGAGTCTCAAAAACAATTGGCTGTAAAGGAAGGACAAATTACAGAATTGAATAAAAATGTAGAAAATTTAAATCAGGAAAAGGCCAGTCAGAAAATGACGATTACCGAACAAGACATGGCTATTCATGAAGGGCATTATCTGGTGGGTACCCGGAAATTACTGAAAGAAGCTGAAGTCATCAGCCGTCAGGGATTGTTCTGTCCGCCGATTGTTTCTGCCCAGGTGGAGAAAGCTCCCTTTGAAAATATTGATATCAGAGAAGTAAAATCCATTCCTCTAAATTCCAAAAAAGCAAAAGTATTGTCTGTTCATCCGCAAGAGTCTTACGCTTTGGAAGCTGGTGAAGATGGCATGCTGAGTTTGACAGTAAAAGATGAGAATGCCTTCTGGAAACAAACTAAATATCTGGTTGTAATGATAAATTAGAATAAGTAATACGGGAAATTAATTTCCGGTTCTCTGAGGGATACAGCTGTCAGAGAACCGGAATTTTTTTTAGAAGAGGTCTTATGCTTATTTTTCTTTAAAAGAATTTAATTTTTATATTTGTAAATTGTCTTATTAAAATGTATGCGTATGAAATATGTAGGGTATATCTGTGGTATTTGCGTTTTCTTATTGGCGGGTTTATTGCCGGTCTTTGCTCAGCAGGAAAATGAAATTTTTAAACAATTGAAAGAATTGCAGAAGTCCAATGAGGGTATGCGGCATTCTTTTGATGAAGTGATGAAAAAGGTGGATGATGTATTGTGGTTTGAAAAAGTAGGGGATGTAGCCTTTATCGATAAAGTTTATTTATGTGGGCCTCCTAAAGCCAATAAGTCCAATCCGACTGCCATGGGTGCAGATAATCCCTTGAAATTCTGGTCGTATGTATTTATACCTAAAAGCATAGATCCTTCGAAAAAATATCCTCTGATTGTATTTGCCCACAGTGGGGTCCATTCTGATTTTACCACTTATTATGCGCATATAATACGGGAACTGATGGCTCAGGAGTATATTGTTGTGGCCGCGGAATATCGGGGAAGTACGGGATATGGGAATAGTTATTATCAGAATATTGATTATGGGGGACTGGAAAACCAGGATGTGTATGCAAGCCGGAATTATATGGTAGAAAATTACAGTTGTGTGGATAAAGAACGTATCGGGATCATGGGATGGAGTCACGGGGGGATGATTACGCTGATGAATTTATGTACTTATCCGGGTGAGTATAAATGTGGTTTTGCCGGTGTTCCGGTATGCGATGTCATTGCACGCATGGGGTATGCTACGGACCATTACCGGAAAATTTTTTCTGATCATATTGGAAAGACTGCGCGGGATAATATGGCGGAATATAAAAGGCGTTCTCCTGTCTGGAATGCGGAGAAGCTGAAGGACCCCGTATTAATCCATACCAATACCTCAGATGATGATGTAAATGTAGTCGAGGTGGAACACATGATACGGGCTTTAAAAGCTTCCGGGAAAAAGTTCGATTACCAGATTTTTCAGGAAGCTCCCGGTGGGCATTCTTTTGACCGGATAGATACCAGAAAAGCTACGGAGATCCGGTATTCGATTTATAAATACCTGGAAAAGTATTTAAAACCTTCCCGTCCGTTTAAATCTCAACGGGAAATGCGAAAGGCTGCCTACCGTTTTAATTAAAAGGATATGAAAAAAGAGTGGCTGAAATTTCCCGCCACTCTTTTTCGTAAGGTAAGAGAAGTTTATAGTTGATTAGCTGTTTCTATATGTTCCATTCCCGTTTGTATGGCTTCGATGTTCATAGGGATTAAGTTGTGATGCCTTGCCGGTAATGATTTTTGCAATCCTTTTTCTACATTCTCAATTTTTACAATGGGCTTTACTTTTAAAAATCCCCCTAAAATGATCATATTAAAAATTTTAGGATTACCGCTTTCTGCAGCTAATCGTGCGCCTTCAATCCGATAGATATTGATATCCTTCCGGGTCGGATGGTGAGTAATACCATTCGGGTCGTAGATCAATGTCCCGCCTGGTTTAACCTGGGGCTCAAATTTATCCATAGATTGCTGGTTCAGGATAATGGCGGTGTCAAAACGGGTCAATACAGGAG